>SKIU01000069.1 GCA_007116275.1 candidate division SR1 bacterium
AGTATCCAAGGGAGTGTGCTTCCTGGACTGATAAGCTGTTCGGCAAGTTTCGTTAATCAACCATTGCTGACATTTTTCCAAAAATTACCCGGTACATGCGTACATGCACTATCAGGGATATCAGCACAAGAACGTTCTTCACCATCATCAGTCACAAATTTATATGCAGCATCGACCACACTCATACAAGCTCTATTAGCGCATAAAAACGAGTATTTACGACAAAAAGGCACTCGTGAGTATCCTCATGATCGCATACGCTGATGCAACGACCACTATTCACTCTATAGCATATCTTAGCGCCTTATTCCCTTCGGCAGCACCATCACCTGACGATGAAAAAATCCCTGTCGCATAGATATACCCAGCGTAGATAATCATCACCGCACCGATAACCAATGCTATTTGACTCAGAAACCTGACAAGATACACAACATAACCTATCAACGTATCCCAAGTCATAATACCACTCGCAAACTGATCACCAAGATTGTTACCAAGTCCATCAGCCTGTTGATTGTACCTATCTCGTACAGTTCCTTCTCAGGCTCAAACATCTCTTACTGCATCAATAACAGTATCATTATTACTTTGTTCAGGGATGATAAAGAAGTTGTTTGATGTATTTTGGTTTTGTGCATACACTCACGCAGACAAAAATAGTCCAGATATGATGAGTAATGCTAGTTTATATCGTTTCATAATCTACTATAAAGAGAGTAAAGAGTATTACATGCTACATTGCCTTGTTCACTCGACCACAAACCTGTTAACGGTCGTAAATGCAGCAACCATTTCGGCAATAGATGATTGGAGAGTCATAAGTCTATTGTTAGCATAATAATCTACCAAATGCGTGGTCATACTTTTTCCTAGCATTCTATTTGCTTGGAGGTCAATAATCATCCTCGCATACATAAGTTCATATTGTGTTTTTTCTCTAATAAGTTCTTTACACAATTTTACAGCATTAGGCAGCTCTCTGGCTGCAGGTGTATTTGATCTGAGATTTTTATAGTATGCATTTGCCGTATCGCAGACCTCGTTATATAATGTATGCAATACTCCATTGTCTATATTCCAATATTGGTTAGTACTCGTAACAATAGCAGCAGGCATATTTCCATCAGGATTGTTTGCATAGTTTCTCATAAGTTCCCTTCGTTCTTTTCCTTTTTCATGCACGGGGACATCAGGATATATAAGATCTTCATTTCCGTCTAGTCTCCTCAGCATGACATCTATGAGATGATCAAAAAGGTAAGTACTTTGGGGGAAGTAGCCATTGGTTGGGATATCTTTATCCTGATCACAAACAATAATATCATTACCATTGGCATCTACGGTATTTCTCAGATACTTCTGTTCACAACAATATGCTCTCAAATTTTTGGTTACTCTTTTGATAGCTTCTTCTGGTAACAGATCACTATTGGTACTGATTCCAGAAACCTTGTCATTACGTGAGTTTACCAAAGCACAATCAGCAGTAGCAGCACTTTGTCAAAAGCTAACCAGTGGCATACTAGCAGTGATGATAACAAGTATAAGCGCATATCCTCGACGATGCATAATAACTACAAACAAGATAAAATAATATATTTACTTAGTTTAGATTTATTGTACCAGTGCCTGTATAGCAACATTAACACTATAGAGATTATCTCCTTGGGTATTTTGTACAATATAAGTAATGTAATCTTCATTGAACAATACCTCTGCTTGCAATGATGTATGGTATGGCGTCGGTACATAGATATGTCAATCAGGACTAATGTAGGATATACAGTTGTTATTTTCTTTCACACACCATCCATTAGCAAAAGTGTCAAACGATGATCACAGTTGTTCCAGCGATATTGTTGGACTTAAAATCTGGATTGGATCCTCACCATACAGCGATGAAGCAGCATAATATATTTGGAAGATTTGCTGTCAAGCAGTAGCATCAACGACCCTTATCATAGGAACATGCGAAGCAAAATCTACATCAAGTGTATATTGATTGATGAAGTTGTCTTCTATCGTTATTGTTCCATTCATTGGATCAAGGAGTGCAACAGTTTCTCCCGCTGCATTATACAATCATATATCATCAGATAGATTAAATATACTTCCAGTAATGACTGTCTGTCAGATACCCAGAGGAAACTGGCTAATCGTATTACCATTTTGTTCTGCTGATAATGTTTCTCGAACGGTTGTTCTCATACGTTCAAAGCTCACAAATCATTCATCCATATCATTGCTAATACTAGCGACGATACTTCCAGCATTTTCGCCTTCTCTATATGCATTATCAATCTCTATAGTTGGAATATCAATACTCACAGTAATGGTTGTCCTATTGAAGTTATCATTGTAATCCATCGCACCGATAGTGATAACCTCTGACATAATACCAGTAAAGAATAACCCATCAATACTAGTGCTAGCACCTGTATACGTATCCAAGATGTTACCTTGGCTATCTTCTATCCAGTTATAAGCCACAGCGACATTATCTTCTCGTGTCACATCCAAACGATAATCAGTACTCACATATCATGCATGATCAGTTCCAGTACTTATCACTTCATCAGTTTGCACTCTTACAAACTCAACGGTTGGGACAGGTCATACAGTATCCGCGAGTAGTTGTGTTCCTACGACGATTTGATTAGACCATGGACTTGCACGTTCATAGATAGAAACACTCTCGTTCCCTCTATCATACAATGTACTTACTTGTGCATATTTCCAATTCCTCGATAGATTTAATAGCGTGATGCTAATATCTTCTTCATCAGGATTGTAGTAAAATATATCTACTATCTCATTGCCCATAAGATTTTGTATAACGCCTGGATTGTTATTGTATGGACGCACAAAACGATCAGGATTTTCAATAGTTGTTCACTCAGGAAGCACTAAGGCATATACTCTATCAATGAGTGCATTACTCATGAAGCTGAGTGGATGGTATTTGTCATGATGTGTATCGACTCTATGATTAAGTTGGATAAGATATCCATCGACATCATCTCCCATAATATCATTATTGGTCCAAGAAAAGGATATACTATCAAATGACTGTCCTTGCATACGAAAGTTCTTCACTTCTCGATCTTTATCATAGATCTTTAGTGATATGTTGTTAGTAAATGACAATAATCCTCATTGTGAATTAATAGTAACATATCCATTGGCATCAGTAAGATTATCAAGTTCTTCTGGATCGTCAAGGATAGGACTGACATAATACTGTCAGTGATATGTGGTTTTGTCACTGTTAGTCACAGTATTTTGTTCAGCATATTTGATATAAATACTATTACTATCTCGCATAATAATATCATCATTACCGTCATCATTGATGTCATATATACTGTAGTTATCGCCCACAGCATCGATATGGTCATTACTCGTAACTACATTGATATGTTGTCCATTATCTCATATAACTCGTATTCCCTTTGCATATTGTGTTAGATCTGCAGAAGCGGTGTTAGTTACTCAACCACAATTAACACAAGTGCTGTTATTGTTGCTGTTATTTGGTGTCTGTGCAATGAGAGGGAGCGCACTACTTGTGGTTTGGTTATATTGCTGAGATGTAGTTGGATTGCTTACTTGTTGTCATCATTGTTGTGAAACAAGTGCTTGCGATGATTGTCTTGTAGACGAAGCACTGGTCGGCACATTCGTCCTTGTACTGGATGTATTGCCAGCTATAAGTGTCTTTCCTTGTTGGATTGTCGTATTAACTTGATCAAAATATTTAGACATATGTTGATGTTCTCTTGGATGCATCCCTAGTGATGCTGGAGCACTGTTTGCGAGTGCACCTTGATATCACTGTGCTACTTCTTCCTGCAAATTAAGATAACTCAGGAGTGGATGCTCACTCGTATTGAGAAGATCTTTTGTTCTTTTATTCGCACTAAATAGTGCCATACTTCGAGAGTGTTCTTCTTGGTTATTTGACACAAGTATAGTATCTCTTTCTTCTATAGCATCTAAGAATCCATCATAATCATTCTGTATGTGGTCTTTGATTTCTCTCACCTCTTGTTGTTTAGTATCTATCACAGACTGCACTTCCTGATGTATCTGTTCGAGCTGTTCTATATGAGCAACGACAGCATGATCCATACGGAGAATATTATCAATTTGTTGTATATCTTGCCTGTGTGTATTGCTAATACTATAATCTTCCAAAAGCTGCAATCATCCAATCAATTCTCTTTTGACAGTAGTATGAGAAACTTCAGGAATAGTAATATTATCCCAGTTCAGTAAATCATCTGGATTGAGGTTGATATCTATATTGATATTATTTTGTATATTATTTATAACGTCAGTCACAGGATTGTTATTTAAGAACTGATTACCATCCTCGATGAGTGTATTGAGATTGTTGGATGAACCTTCCAATTTTTCAAATGGTTTAGTAACATTCTCACTGACACGTTCAGCCATGTAATTGATCGTATCATAAACACCATTAAAGTTAAACTGAATATTAACAAAAGTGTCTATTTGATAATCAAATCATTGCATTGGAGGATCTCTAAACATAGTAGTCAAGTCAAGATAGTCAAAAAATGGTACATTCCATGACCTTTGTGTCATCTGTTCAATTTTTGACTTAACCCCATCTTCTGCTACCAATCAAACACCTTTTCCTTTTATAATACACATTATCTGACCAATAAACTCAGCTGCATTAATTGTCGCACTTATTGATGGCGATATCGCAGGGATCTTTGGTGCAGGAGGAAGGACAGGTAAATCTAATTCGACTTGTGGAAGTAGCGTTGGTAATGTTGGTAATTGCGGTGGTGGAGGCAGTATAGGAAGATTTGGTATATTAAAAGGACTAAAATCAAGATCCAAGGTTACAGTAGGAGGTCTTGGTAGGTCAGGGATTCTTGGTAGTGCAATAGATGTAGGAACAAACTTGAAACTTGGCAACAGGATTTGCATACCGATATTGATACGCGACATGTCCAGATAAATATTTGGCAACTTAAATGGTGGTATCGGTAATATTGGTAATTGTGGACAGAGGAATGCCAAACTACAAGAATAATAATCATAGATATCATTGCTACAGGTACCACAACTTTCTGCCCGATTCACTGAAAGATCAATAAGTGCCTGCCAGGTTCTAATAACGCCAATAAGTGTAATGATGGCGTCTACATACTGAGAAAACCTCTTCGCATTAGTCCCAAGCCAGTATGATATTTCACCAAAGAATCTACCAATAAACCCTGATAGTTCAGTAAGATATCTATCAGTAACATGCATCCATTCATACAATTGTATTGGAAATTGTTGGTACTGTTCGAGTACTTTCAAGTTTTGTTTGATATCTCTCACAAGAAGATGGTAGTTCTCTTCTATATTCAAAAATTGTTGGAAACGAGCATTCTGCGTAAATGTATCACATTGTTGCAGTTGATCCAATTCTGCATTTATTTCTTGCATACGACGAGTATCTCCAGCAGCTCTTGCCTGACTGAGTTCCGTATTGAGTCTTTGTCTCTCACCTCTAATATATGCTCTCGCTGTTTCTACTTCTTCCTCCCAATTTTCATCATTAATAACCCTGTTACTACAGATACCTAGTGCAGACTTCGTAATGTTTTTCCATTCATCTCGTATACCTCCATTTGCCTCTATCCATGTTTCCAAGTAACTTGCGTATCTAATCACATCCTCCGCATAGATAAATGGTATCGGCACAATAACATCTTTGCTCGCAATATTAACCAAATTAACTTGTTCAAACATTTGTCCGACAAGTTCAAATGGATTGTTTATTTCTGCAGAGAGATTGGCTAGGTCTCATTGTTGCAAAAGATTGTTCTGAGCTCGGTTGGATATATTATCTAATCAACGAACATCTATTCATTCTCAGGCATTCCTATTGATTTCTTCCAAAGATGCTTCCTGTGAAAATATTGCTTCCAATGTAGTAGCGTCAAGTGTATCAAGTCATGCAAAAACTTGTTCGACATCAGGGAAGTAAATACCGATAGTCATCTGACTCATATTATTAATGATATATTTCACTTGTCTATCCATCCAGTCTTGGATAACACATTTAACTAATCCCATTGCCATCCCTCCCAGGATTTTAAGGTTTGTTTGCTCTCATGCTCTAAGTGTAATATTTTCAACAAATTCTTCAAAATCAGGCATCTCAGCATCGACAAAAACAGGGTCTGCTTGAAAATCAATAAGCCCAAATCCATAGGTATTTTGTGGTATAATAGGAGTAGGCGAAGGAATAAATGGATCTTGTGCCACAAGCGTAAATGGAGATGATGCATATTTATTGTCAACATTAAGACCATCAACGATAGTGGTTTCAGTATAAGCGATAGTTGGTTGTGTACAGGTACCTGCCTGTCCAGCATCTACCCACCACGGATCCAGTTGTTGCGTATAAACTTCATTTGGTCCAACTTCTGGAGCTGATGATCCACACGGTATAGCAAGACTAAGCACAATACAATTTCCTCATAGATCTCTTATAGGTTGAGGAAGTCATTGTGTAGCCGATTGTGGTCACAGGCAGATAGCAAATCATAGTTGTGCTGTTAGTGTTGGTGAAACATACAGTCTAATCATAGAAGGTAATACTCATCCTGGCGCCCAGTAAAATGAGTCCGTTCCTGGTTGTGTAAGTCCATATGGCATAGGAATTGGAGCTCACATAACATAGGCTGTTCCAGGAAAGAAAAATAATGGCAGTCATTTATCTTGAAATAGCGTACAGCCAAATATATTAAATGTACCTGGTGTGAGAAATGACATATTAAATGGTACCGGAGGTTGTATACATGGGTCTCCTCATCATAGCTTAAATCATTGACACAATCATTGCAATGCAGTATCAAATGATGCAGATACATCACTGAGTGTGTCATCAACAAGGGTCATATTAAGATTTGCATTCAGGTCGATAGGATTTCACACACTAATATTATCAAGAATGGACTGATGATCTCGTCCTTGATTGAGCATACTATCCACAAAACTACTGTTCATACCATTCCCGACATCACCAACGACATTAGATATATCATCCAGATTATTCCCTAGATTATCTTGCATATCTTCATAATAATTAGTAATTTCTTCCCACAAATTTTCAAAAGTCTCGTTGTATGATCTATATGATTGGCTAGTATTCACATCATTGTAGAAAGTCCACGAAAACTTAGCACAACTATCACCAGGAGTAACTATTATATCAGGATAATTATCAGTAGTTCAATCCCTTTCTTTTTTAGCAACATCGATTATCATAGGACTTCCTCATACATATTGTACTACATATGAGAAACTAATAGTATCGCCTGACTGTAGAGAAACATTATCTAAGAGATAGACAAATCCATCATTCTCAGTATTCCACACAATCTCTGCATCATCAGGAATGGTTCCATAATCAAAATTTCCCAGTGATCAATCGCTATGCTGCGGTATGATCCATGGTCCACGGATTTGGTCGGCAAAACTCATAGTAGTATCTTCCGATGCTTTTATATGTACCGTAATCAATACATCTTCACCTTCCAATAACATTCATCCATTAAGATCTTCATATGTTTTATAGACGCGAACCGGATCATCACTACTCAAATATCACAATGATATATATGCTATTTCATCATTGGTAAGTGTCTCGTAACTTGGTATGATGCTAAATGGATTTGGCGTATGACGGAGAAGTTGTTCTCATCCAGCTTGTATAAGCGCATCGATATCAAGGTTTCCCATCGCATTCAGGGGTCATTGTGATTGCATAAGTGCGGACATATTTGCCTGAAAAGTATCGGTATCTATAGATTCATTTTCATACAAATTTGCTAATGCCTGCATAGCAGCATCAGTATCATTTCATCACAATTCAGATACGTGGTCACCAAGAGGATTACTGAGATCATCTTCTGGCGGCATGGCAAGTCCGTCTCGATGTACAAGACTAGCATCGAGTATATGTATCTCTGGATCAAGTTCGACACCATATTGTTTGACTAATACAACATTATCTTCCTGTCTATCTTTCCATCAGTCATCACAAGTATATGCTAATTCTGAGACATAATTTGATCATCCATTGGTCATTCAACCATAAAATATTTTTACTGCTCATTCCTTATCATGTGTGATGATGTCTACAGTACCATCCAGATCCATATCTTCTACGAATAACTGTGATACTCCATCCAAACTATCAGGTCATCATGCAACATCAAGACAAACCATACGTCCGTCTACATCAAATATTCACTCATTATTGTGATATACTCTCAACTGATTGGTATTAGTTTGTATGATAATGTCATTGTAATTATTATTATTTACATCACCGACAAATATATCTTTAATAGTATCGGCAATCAACAAGAGGTTTTGTGTATCTTTATAAGGATCGGTTCATCCATAGTTTTTCAATAGTTTTATACTTCCATCAGTATGTGCAATAAGAATGTCGTCTAACTCATCATTATTAAAATCAAACGGAATGACCTTGAATATCGTTTTTCAAGGATTATTATAAATATTGGTCCCCATACTCGTATCAAATGCTGTATTAGCAGCTTTTTTATTCAAATCAATTCTTGTAACCAGAGGGTCTCCGATATTGATAGCAAATAGAGAAGCAAATCATTTTGTTGCATCTCCAATATGTTGTCATGCTGCAAAATTATTAATATTTTTAAATGATCCCCTAAACCCGATAGTCAGATTTTCATTATTGCTATCTTCGATAGAGTTATAACTATTGTCTTTTGTAAAGAATCCGAATTTTTTGGTCAATGCGATTCCTTGTTCGCCGTTGGTAGATCATTCAGCAAAAATAATATGCATGCTTATAGTATCTATGTTGTTGATATGTGTACGACTTGCAGCTTGGTTAAGAAGTGTTTGATCTGTTCTCTGTATCACCATACGTCATACAAGTGTATTATTATATTGTACATTCCACACAGGATATCATTGATGTTGTTCGCTAGATAACGTTATAGCTACAGCCGCATCTAGTGTATCTACATCAAATACAGCGGTATTGTTTATTTGTATCGCAGATCATTGGACACTATTACTTGTGATGAAACTATCGGTATTTTCAGGGATATAGGTAATAGTGTTCCCTTGTATATTTCAAGGGGTGAAATTAGTGATATTATTTATCTGCTGTAAACTAAAGTCACCTGCATCACCTATGTGAATATTTGCCAGATCACTAACTGCTATAGATAACCCATTGGATGTATTACTCAGTAGTGATACACTATTATTATCAAGGTTCTTTATTTTTAGACTTGGAGTGACAATAAAGGAAACTTCTTTGATTTTGTCTGGATTGATAAGCTGCGTTGTTGTAGTAAGGAGTTTATCAGAGTTTTGTATACGATCATTGATATATGATGCATCTATATCAGAAAAATATCACCGTTGGTTTCATCGATCATTCCCAAACATATTCAGGTACATAACATTGAGATTGTCGCGAGGGACGACATCATGCTGTATCGCAATACGGGCGTAGCCAGGTATATGATCAGAAAGTGCTACGCCGTCAATACGAGCATATACATAAGCGATACCTCCTGGCTCATCAGTAGTGATAGTTATTTGCTCAGATCATCCCGTAACAGTGACGACACTACTTTTTTCTCCATTAACTAATAAAGACCCTATACCTCATACTTCTACATCCACAGCTTCTTGGACAGGATTTCACCAAATATCATACACTACTATATGACGATCGAAACTTTCTCACGGTCCACCAAATGCAGGGATATTTTCTATAACAATTCTACTAACATCACCAGGATTAACGGTCACTGGTATCTGGACAGGATCAAGCCCAGGGACAGTAACTGTGAGGGTATCCTCTCCAGCTTGATATGTCGGCTCTAGATATATAGTTATATTGCCATCTTCTACAAAAAAGCTTGATGCTGGTTTGAGGATGGTTTGCGTTATTTGATTACCATCGACAGATACAGAACGAGTTTCACTAGTAGATGGTTGGAGTAAATTATTGCTTGATGTAATTTGTATATAGCTACTTAGATCGACACCATCCACGTCAGTGAGTGAAAGTGTTATAGATGGTATAACATCAAGATCTATCTGTTCTACACCGTCTGTTGTCGTTGTTTTAACTCCATCAAATGATGCAGGCAATGTATAATCAATACTTGTATTATCTATGTCTAATACAGGTTCTTTAATACGTATCTCTTTAGCAGCAATAGGACTATTGCTTCCATCTCAAGGTCTGACAAAAAGAGTGACTAATGTATCATGCGCAACACTAGTATCTGCAGGAGCGTTATAAAGAAATTGTGCTTTATTGAAATCAGTAAAGGACAGACCAGTACTTGTGGTATTCCCATTAAATAATGAACCAGTCGACGAACTAATAATAAATTCATCAAGTCATATTCATAGTTTATTACCGAAGGTATCTTTTCCTGCTACAATAACAGGAGCACGATCTCCACGTATAACACTATTTGGCCCTACAATTTCCAATGATGCAATAGATCATGGAAGGATGTTGATTTGCTGTGTTTTGTGGATACATGCTTGTGTGTTTTGGGTGCTACATAGCTTAAATACAACAGTCGTCAATCCAGCCTTGGTAGAGTGAGAATGATTAGTATCTCCTAGTCTAATAGGAAGTCTTGTATTGTTATCAAAAAAATTCCTACTTAATGATACTGGATTGTCACAAAGATTGTTTGATTCTCCATCGATAATAAGACAATTGTCACCTGTAGCAGAAACCGTAACTTGTACATTCCCTAGATCTCTTGTAGACACTATTTGCAAATATTTCTCTTGGTCCAGTTCAGGATCTACATACCACGCACTCAGATTACTCTTCGTTATCGTATATTGCATGATATCTTGCAAGTTTTGTTGTTGACTTGCAGGAAGGTTTTCTATGACTGTATCATTTGCTTGTTCCAGTTGTACTGCAGTCGTTCGTTGCTTCCCATATTCACTCATATCATCTCAGTAGTTTGAGAATTGATTAGCGAACTCATTACCAAATGATCTATAATCAGGTATAGTGATAGTTAATCAAAACGGTTTTTGTGCAAGTTGTTTTGCCCAACATGCTACTGCTCCTGGCCATTTGACTAATGGTACTGGACTAAGTGGATCATAACCACATTCTTGTTGTTCTTCATCTTCATCTGCTCTCATTTGGTCATAACTACTTGATGCGTTTGGTTTTTCTTGCTGAGAAAAATTATTTTGTGATTCTTGTATATCTCTTACAAATCAAGGCACAGTACTATTGTCTATAGTGTGTACACCGTCAGAGTTGATAAATGCTACTTCATACCCATTGGCTACATATCATGGATTGAAAAGAGGAGATTGTTCATTATCTGCAACAAGATACGCATCCATAACATGTGTTATTTTTTGGTTAATATCAATAGTATCATAATGCTGTTGCATCGTATCTTCTACAGTATCTTGTGCAAGTTTTTCTTGCCAAGGAAGATTCTGATAATGGAGTAATCTTGCTATTTCGTCTATAGTATTTTCTCCCAATGCATCGATAAATATATTTTCATCTATAAGTGTATAGCTACGATTTGGTGTTGCAGTAATATTATGTTGGGCAAGAAAGTCGAATGCATCAGGGTTCGTATTGTAGTAGTTGGTTCTTGTATCCAATTGTGACTGGAGTAGTTGATTGTACTCTTGTACATAAGACTGCAGATGCTCTTTAATAGATAAGGCAATGGCATCAGGTTCCATGAGTGTAAGTATCAAACCACTTTGTACATATACAGGAGTTGCATAAATATTTGGATAGGGGAGCGTAATTGTTTCTCATCACAGTCACACAAACGAAATTCTTCTTTCATTATCAATAGGTCTATCTCTTGTAGTAATATTCATATTATTTACTTCATCAGGAATCGGTGATGTATGATGATATATTGTATCGATTGTCTTAAAAAGCCATCTTCTTGATACAGCACTTCCAACAACAGCAGGAGATCTTGGTCTATCAAGAACAATAATAGCAGGGGTTGCGATTTGGATATCTGAGGTTGTTAATGCATATGCATTTGCAAAGTTGACCATATTATATGGTGCAGTGTTTTTAGGTCTAAAACCATTGTTGAGTATGTCCATATCAATATCATTGATACATCTAGGAAATTCTATGTTCCCTGCTTGATCAGAAGTGAGTATCGCTGATCCAAATTTTTCTATACTAGAAAGAGTATTTATATCAGTGATTTCATTTGAGACAGCTTTATGTCATGCTATATCATAGATAGGTTCTATTGCATGTTTGAAATAAGGAAATCCATCAGGAACATTCAATATCTGATCGTTACTATTGATAGGATTTTCAATCAAGTTAATCGGAGAAGCTCACCCTCGTTTTCTGACAGCAAAATCCAATGGTGTTTCTTTTTGATCTCATTGATAGACAGTATTTCAACTTACTGGATTAACACAACTATTATTATTGTTCTCAGGGACTCGAGATTTAGCTACACAAATCAATCACAACAAAATACTACTAGAACAGGTTGATTCTCGTCTTCATTGTATTTTTGTACCACTTCGAAAATCTATCTCTGCACTTGTGTTGCTAAAATTATATCACCTATTCGCTTCTGTTTGTTGTGATAAGATATTGAAGGTTCATCCAACTGATTGTGCAATATTAGTATTGAGAGTTAATCAATCGATTGATTCAATATTTTGATATGTTCCACGATATATATGTGTATCAGCAAGGGAATCTATATTGAGTGATCTTTCACCAAAAAAGAAGAAATCATAATTATCTATCTCATCTCCACACTGTACAAGTCAACATGTTGTTCTTTTGTACTGATAGGTTATAGGTATGGGTATACGCATAGCATATTGTTCCTGTGTTATTTTATTATTTAGCGTTTCTTCAAGTGTGTCATTAAAATCTTTGATTGTAGGAGTAATGCCTTCTGCTATATCACGAAACATAATATCATCTTTTGTGCTAACCTTTTTTATATGAGTGTCTATTTGGTTATCACTTATCCATCTTCATCCGGCAAATATATTGTCTCTCATTGTCTCGCTATAGATATCCCCAAAAAGCGTACTATATCATCTGAGAAATTCAGGGATAATATTATCTAAGAGGGTAGTAAACGTAGGCGTGTCACTTGCATTCGTAAGAGTACTACTATTGTTAGAAAATAAATCGTTCATTGTATCTCCATACGCCATAAGTGCATTATTATATGCTAGGACATTGTCATCACTATATTCTGCCTCTGTGTCCAAAGCGCTGGTCATATCATTGACGAGTTTTGATCATAATCAAGCGATGTCTTGATTGCGATTTCATTGGAGTATATTGAGAAAAAAGGTCGAAAACCTTCTATATGCTGTATCCTCAGCAAACAGATGTTTGTTCGTATAGTATTGTACATTACCATCTACAAAATATTTTTTGAGTGCAGTAAAGTCATCATACCATATCTTAGCATCGACAAATCATCCTGGATTGTCTGCATAGTTGCTGAGTTTGTCAAAATAGTCATTGTATGCAGTGATCTCATCTTTAAAGTTAATAATCCCATGCCAAATATCTGCTTGCGCATCAGGATTTACGTTATATTCAAAAAACTCAGTGCTAGCATTATATATGTACTGCTGTTCTTCAAAATCCACATACGGATAAATGCTTGGAAATATGAAATTTTCATGATTGACCACAGGAAGAGGGATATCTCATATAAGAATAGTTCCCACAAGTTTGCTTGTCTCTCATTTGATACCATCAAAATAGATATTTTCCAGTATTTTTACTATATCTTTAGCTTTAAATGTATCAGTATTAATCGGAAAAACGGTTGCTTTACTATTGGATACACGTTGTTGGATATAATTACGGGTGTACCATTGTATATCACTTTCTATATCATCATATATATTTTTATCAACAAAAACTGCCACAATATTGGTGCTTTCTAATGTGGTTTCAGCTCTCGTCCCAATAACAAAATTGTGTATGATATATGAGAACAAATAGACAAAACAAACGAGAATGACAGATATTTTTTTGGTCAGTTGCATACAATAACCACTCAAACAAGTAAATATTTCCCTAAACTATATGAAAAACTACGAAAAATCACAACAAAGTCCATACCATTATCAGATATTCTATCTATCTTATACTATATAGTATGTATGGTAGTTGACATAATGAGAAAATTGTTTTAGTTGTTTGTGTTGATTTACTATAGCGATAAATATAAAATTCCCTTGCATTCTTTATCAAAATCCATAAAAACTGTTCCAACACACCAAAGACAGCAGGTTATTCCGATTCTTTTGGAATAATAAATCCCGCCGAGGTTCGCATACATTATTGTATTTTGCTTAACTCTTTTTGTCTTGTGTGTATGAAAAAGAGTTTTTTTGTTTTATTTCACTACTGTTCTCAAAACTATGGCAATTAGTAAAGAACACAAAAAGCAACTAATTGAACAGTATGTGTCCGATTTAAGTGCTGCATCCAATGTCGTTATTGTGCAACAATACGGTGTCTGAGTAAAAACTGCAACGCAGGTAAGAAAAGAGATCGCTAACGCACAATGAAAGTACGTTGTGGTAAGAAAAAGATTGTTTTTGAGAGCGTTACAAGAAGCGTGACTTCCAGAAGTTACGATGGATGATGTTCCAGGTTCAGTTGTATTGATTACTGCAAATGATGAAGCAAATGAATATGGGCCATTAAAGGCTGTCAATACTGCTTTGAAAGGATTGAAAAAAGAAGACAAAGGTTCTTCGTATGCCTTTCTAGGATGATACTTTGATAAGGTATGGAAAGATGCAGAATATGTAACCGAATTGGCTAATATTCCATCGCATGAAGAATTGATCGCGAAATTGATGTTTATGTTGAAGTATCCTATGCAATCACTTGCCTCTGTTGTGGATCAGATCGCAAAGAAAGATCCATCAGCTAGTGATGATGCATCACAAGATACAAAAGAAGAAAAACCAGAAGAAAAAGCTGAAGCCATGCCTACCGGCAGGCAGGCGCCACAGGATGAAAAATCTGATGATAGTGCTACAGAAGAAAAAGCTGAAAAAGGTGTAGAAAATGCACAATCGGAGTCTCCAAAAGAGGCTGCTGAAGAGAAAAGTTCTTCTGAGGATCAAGAAACTTCTTGAGACAAAAAAGAAGAAACAAAATAAGTGAATAATTGTTGTATTATAAAATTATCTTTATTTGTTATTTGTTTACAGTCATGGAATTATCTAAGAATGTAGAAAAAGTATTTGAACTTGTTAAAGGTTTGTCTGCTATTGAGTTAAATGAGCTCGTAAAAGGTTTGGAAGAAGAATTTGATGTAAGTGCTGCTGCATGAGCTGTTGTCGCTGCAGGATGAGCTGCTGGTGGAGATGATGCTGCTGCAGGAGGTTCTGATACAGTGAATATTGAGTTGACAGAAATGGGGCAACAAAAAATTAATGTTATTAAGGTAGTAAAAGAACTTATGGGTCTTGGACTTAAAGAAGCAAAGGACTTGGTTGAAAAAGCACCAACGATTTTGAAGGAAGGAGTCAAATCTGATGAAGCAGATGATATTAAGGCAAAACTTGAAGAAGCTGGAGCAACAGTAAGCTTCAAATAAGAAACAAGTTATGGTGTACAGCCAATAGCTATTTTACATCTAATGAGTGGAGTATATGACAGTATCAGTCGAACAAGTACTTGAAGCAAAAGCACATATTGGGACGCTAAAAAGTGAAGCTCATCCAAAAACACAAAAATACCGAGCTGGAGTCTACAGTGGTGTTGTTGTTATTGATCCTGAATGTATTGTTGAGCAAGTCTCTGCTGCAAAAGAAAAAATTGACGCTTTGAGAAAAGAGTGAAAACAAATTCTTGTAGTTGCAGAAAAGCAAATGTACAGAAAAGAGTTGGAAGAATTGGCAGAAAAATCAGGTATTCATTACCTTAATCATAAGGTTCCATCTGGATTTATTACCAATTTTGATACCCTTTTTAAAAGGATAGCAACAATGAATGATCTTCGTATGTTTATCGGAAGTGAAGAGTTTAGTGCATTAACAAAGAAAGAACAACTCACACACAAAAGAAAGCTTGCAAAAGCGGAGAGAGTCTATAAAGGTGTAACTGGACTAAAAAAAATTCCTGATTTGGTCGTGGTTGTTGATGGTCAGATGATGAGTGGGTTTATTGAGGAAATAGAAAATAAATCTATTGATTCTATTGTTATTGCTTCGACTAACTTTTCCAAATTTTGGAAGCAGGAAAATCTAGTATTAGCAAATATTGGATGATACAAGAGTATTGATTTTGTATTGAAAAGTATCTTATCATAAATATATATAATCTATGGTAGAAACAAACATGGCATCACAATCATCCCAAATATCTATGTCATATATCGCATGAAGTGCAGAAAAAAAGAAGTGTGTTATGATGTATCTATGATTGGGAATCGTGTTGAGTGTATCTCGCGATACAATGTCTGTATTTGAATATTTTCATCTAAGACAGTCACTCGGGCGACGAATGGTGTTTATGATAGTTGTTTTATTGTCGATTGTATTGATGTTTTTGCCACTAATTTGGTTTGTTTGATGGTTAGCTATCGTTGCTATGTTAGCGGTAGGCTGATTCTTTGGAAAGCAAGCGTGGGATGGCCAATACTACGATAAAGTTGAAAATGCAACACTTCCTCTATTTGTAGGTATGTGATGATGGATACTGCAGATGTTTGATATACAGATTAAGATAGAATGACAGGAAGATACTGAAATAAAATAATGTTTTAATTTTCTAACTATTGCTTATCATGAAAGTAGATATGCAAATCCTCAAAAAATTGAGAGATGCAACACTTGCATCATTAAAAGATTGTAAAGAAGCGTTGGTAGAAGCAAATGGAGATCTTGATGCTGCACATGAGATTCTCAAAAAAAATGGTACACTCAAAGCAGCAAAAAAAGCAGATAGAGAAACCAATGAAGGTATCGTAAAGTTTGCAGAAAAAAATGGAAAGCACGTAGGACTAAAACTTTTGTGTGAAACGGATTTTGTCGCAAAAAATGAGATGTTTCAAGATCTTGTTAATAATATCCTCGATGCATTAGCAGATATCGATCAGACAGTAACAACTATAGATGATTTAGATTCTTCTGTAGCAGATGCTTTACATGTTATGGTTACTGAAGCTATTGCAAAAATAGGAGAAAACTTGAAGTTGGTGGATGTATATATTGGTACAGATAGTGCGTATGTATATAATCATCCATGAAACAAAGTGGTTTCTGTTGTCTATTATGACGGTGATGCAGAAAAAGCAACTGATGTAGCAAAAGAACTTGCCTTACAAGTCGCTGCAATGAATCCAGTATATTTGACAATGGATGATGTGCCAGAACAAGAAAAAAACGATGCTATTGCTGGTGAACGCGAAGCATTGATCAAAAGTGGTAAGCCAGAAGATATTATAGATAAGATAATGTCTGGAAAGATGCAAAAAGCATTTTCAGATATTGTGCTATTTGAACAAGAATGTATCAGAGATGGCGCAAAGAAGGTAAAAGAAATAATTCCAGAATGAGTAACTATCACAAAATATATTAGATGGTCTGTATAGTTTTATTATCGTAGCTACTAGGGTAAATGAAAAAGTATGAGTTAGTATTGATGGTTAATCCATCACTAAAGGAAGATGATCGTGAATCATTACTCAAAGATATTACATGAGTGTTTGGTAAAAATATCTTGGATACTGATGTTATTGGTTTGCAAGAATTGGTCTATGATCTCTCAGATAAAAAGTGAAACAATAGAGCATATTTTGTTTCATATCATATACAAGCAGATGCTGAGATGTTAGCAAAGATCAAAAAAGATCTTTTGTATAACAAAGATGTATTGAGATATTTTGTCTTAGCTATGTCAGACACGCAACCATTTCATCACTTTGAAAAGTTACACAAAGAGCTTGGAAAAGTGATTGAATCATGGGAAGATACTAAATTTTGACAGAAGTTGACGTTCTTCGCTGATGATAGAAATGTATGATATATATCACGAAAGTCTTTGCCAATGTTGCAGAAATATGTAACAAGATTTGGTAATATTAAACCACGTAAATACACAAATAATCCAGTGCAAATACAGAAAAAATTAAGAAGTGTTATCTTGAGAGCGAGAGAAATGGGACTTATTCATTATACAAGATAGTCTAAACTATATGCTATTATTTATATGCTTATTAAACCAATATGGCTAGTAAATTGAGAAGAATAAGGAAGTATAACTGGCATAAAAGACTCCATACGCATGGTTTCAGAAAGAGAATGGAAACAAGAGCAGGAAGAAGGGTCTTGGCAAGGAGAAGAGCAAAATGAAGAAAACAACTCACACCCCAAAAAAAATAAGGTGTGGTTTTTCTCTTTTTTCAGTATTGTTGTTTATATTTCTAATAACCAATTATTGTTATGGCGTGAAAAAAAACTGCAACACAAAAATCATCAAAAAAAGTATCATCAACAAAAACACCAAAAACAAAGACAGTTTCACAATCTCACGCTGATATTTTCAAAGGATACGCGCAAGAAGATGGGAGGATCTATCTGAAGCAAGCAAGGAAATTTGTATGATTTCCTGATTTGTTGTGACTGCAAAAAATATGATACGAAGTATTTCTCAATAAATATCTTCATAAATTATTTGCTGATGTAGAGCCAGTACGAGATTTGGCTGGAGAAAATATGTACGTAAGTATATCTGATGTAAAGGTGTCAGATCCTATTGAGTCAGTAGCTATGTGTAAGAAAAAAGAGCTGACTTATGGTGGTATTATTACTGGTAAAGTCAAACTTGTAGACTCAACTACCAAAACCACCTTATTTAATAAACGTGCAAATATTGGAGTGTTGCCATTGATGACTCCTTCAGCAACTTATGTTATTTCTGGTACAGAAAAAGTTATTATATCGCAGATCGTAAGATCATATGGTATATTTTTCTCAGTAAAAGATCTAAAATATGGATTTAAACTCATACCTGAAAGAGGTCCATGGTTGGAAGTACAAGTAGAAAAGTCATGAGTAGTGGTAGCAAGATTAAATAAATCAAGAAAATTCCCCTTAACAACATTGTTAAGAGTATTTGGACTGGAAACAGATGAAAGTATTAGAGAAATTTTTGCTGATACAATAGAAGAGGAAGATACTGATTACGTAGATATCACTCTCAAAAAAGATACAACAACAGATGCTTTGTCTGCAGCAGAGTTTATATATAATAAAATCAGACCAGGTGAATTGGTTGATCCTGAAAGTGCGCTTGATTATATCAGGACACAATTCCTTGATCCAGAAAGAATCGATCTAGGAAGAATTGCAAGACGTAAGATTAATGCTAAACTATGATTAAACAAGAAATTTGATGATCCTAATGCAAATGTATTTGATCTAGAAGATATGGTAGGGTGATTTAAGTATCTTATCAATCTGTCTAATATTAAGAAGTGATATTATACAGATGATGCTGATCATCTTTCTAATAAACGTATTAGACCTATGGGTGAGATACTATACTCACACTTACAGCCTGTTATGAGAAAATTTGTGAAAAGTATCAAGGGAAAGTTGAGTATTCTCAATCCAGAAAATCCTATAAAAATTACAGATATTGTAAACTTTAAGATCATTGATAATTCTATCAAAAGCTTTTTTGCGACATCGCAATTGGCACAATTCCTTGATCAAATTAACCCACTCTCTGAGATAGAACATAAAAGAAGAATAACATCGCTCGGGCCTGGATGATTAAAAAGAGAAACTGCTAAATTTGAGGTACGTGATGTACATACATCGCACTATTGAAGAATATGTCCTATTGAAACACCAGAATGACAAAATATTGGACTAGTGATTTACCAAGCATTATATAGTGTTGTAAATGAAGAATGATTTTTAGAAACGCCTGCACTAAAGTTGATCCATGAAGTTGAACCAAAAGCAAAATTGTTGGTCAACAGAATAGCTCGTCGTCAGATTTTTGAATTGGATGCTAAAGGCAAAGAAACAAAAAAGATGATTGTCGATGAAGATACATATATTGATGAAAAGGCAGCAAAATTAATAGAAAAACACTACAGTAAGATTAAAAAACCAATTAAAGTCCAAGCGTTTTTTACTGATGAAGTAGAATTTATTTCTCCAGAAATGGATGAAAAAGTCTACGTTGCAGATGCAACAGCAGAACTTGATGAGCACAATAATTTGACTAATAAGCGTGTTGCTGGAAGACATTTTGATGAGATGAAGGTTTATCATGTTAGTGATATGACACATATTGATGTAAATCCATCACAAATATTTTCACCAAATACATCGTTGATTCCATTTGTAAATCATAATGATGCTGTACGTGCTGCTGTAGCTACAAATCAACAAAGACAAGCATTACCATTGTTAAAAAATGACAGACCACTTGTAGGAACATGATTAGAAAAAGATATTCTTGCTATGACTCATGCAATTGTTAAAGCGGATGATAAAGGTGAGGTGATTTATGTTGATGGAAAGAGAATAAAAGTGAAATACAAGTCTGGAACAAAAGAATACGAACTTATTAATTTTCAAAGATCAAATCACAAAACAACAATGCATCAATTACCAAGAGTCTCTGTATGACAAAAGGTTGATAAGGGAGATATACTTGCTGAATGACCATGTGCAATCGATGGTGAAATGGCACTAGGAAAGAGTTTAAAGATATGATTTATTGCTTGGGAATGATATAACTACGAAGATGCAATAGTAATATCACAAAGACTTGTAAAAGACGATGAACTCACATCAGTACAGATAGAAGAGTATGAAATCGAAGTTGCTGATACAAAACTATGACCAGAAGAAACAACCAACGACATCCCATGAGTTTCTATGCAAAAATTAAATAATCTTGATGAAGATGGTATTATAAGAATCGGTGCAAGAGTAAAGGGATGAGATATTCTTGTGGGTAAAATAACACCGAAGAGTGAAGGAGAGCTAAGTCCTGAAGAGAAGCTTATTCAAGCTATCTTTGGTGATAAATCAAAGAATGTAAAAGATACATCATTATATACACCATCAGGAAGCGAATGAAAGGTTATAGATGTTTTGGTGTTAGATGCCAAGAAATGAGATAATCTAATGGCAGGTGTAAGAAAAAAAATAAAAGTATATGTTGCTACAACAAGAAAAATAGAAGTTGGAGATAAACTAGCAGGAAAACATGGTAATAAAGGTATTGTTGCTATTGTTGTACCAGAAGAAGATATGCCGTTTACTGAAGATGGAGAACCAGTAGATATCTGTCTAAATCCATTATGAGTAATATCTCGTATGAATATTGGACAATTATTTGAAGCACAATTATGATACATAGCTAAGATCCTATGAACTCGTTTTGCCGTACCAATGTTTTCATGATTTGGAGCTGAAGATATCAAAGAATTGGCAATAAAAGCAGGTCTTCCAGATGATTTGAAATTTACTGTATATGATGGAAGAACTGGAAAACCATATCATCAAAAAGTTGCTATCGGATATATGCATATACTAAAACTTGTACATATGGTAGAAGATAAAATACATGCAAGATCTGTATGACCATATTCATTGATTACGCAACAACCGTTGTGAGGAAAATCAAGACAATGATGACAAAGATTTGGAGAGATGGAAGTCTGGGCGTTGGAAGCATATTCTGCAGTATATACATTGCAAGAAATGTTGACAGTAAAATCTGATGATGTTGTTGGTAGAAATAAGATGTACGAATCTATTATCAAATGACAACCTATTAGAATCGGTGGACTACCAGAATCATTCAATCTTGTTACTCATTTATTCAAATGATTAGGACAAAGTGTCGTGCCATTATCAAGAGATGAACTGGCTCTTGCACATCAAAATAGAGTAGATAAAATAGTAAAACTTTGATTGTCATGAGTTATGGATTCACAATCAGAAGAAGAAACAAATTCGACAGATGCTGTACAAGACGCAAATAATGAAAAAGAAGAAATAATAGACAATGTGATTAAAGAAATGGAAGATTTTGGAGATATTGAATAATTATTCAAGAGATCTGCTTTCAGCTTCTAGCTTTATCAATACAAGCTAGGAGCTAGTAGCCAGAAGCTAATAGCAATATATTTACCCCCTAAATTCCCGCTATGCACAAAGAAAAATTTCAAGGATTAATGGTTACATTAGCGTCAGTTGAAGAGATTGAAAAATGGTCAAACGGAGCAGTGGAAAATCCAGATACAGTAAATTATAGAACTGGAAAGCCAAAGCCAAAAGGGCTTTTTTGTGAAGCAATATTCTGACCAGTTAAGAATTATGAATGTGCTTGTGGAAAATATAAATGAATAAGATACAAAGGTATTGTATGTGAAAGATGTGGTGTAGAAGTGACAACTTCAAGAGTAAGAAGAGAGAGAATGGGACATATTGATCTTGCAGTACCAGTATTACATGCACGATATAAGTCAAGTCCATCAGGATGAGTACATCAGTTATTGTGACTATCTTCCAATGAAATAGATAAAATATTGACATTTGTGAAGTATGCAATAGTGGATGAAGTAACTGAAGATACAATTAATCAAATAATCGAAAAATTAACAGAACACTTTGATTCTAAAATAAAAGAGCTTGATGAAGTATATCAAGAAGAGTTTGAAGCTGCAGAAAAAAAGAAACAAAAGGATGCTGCAGTTAAACTGTATAATGAAAATAAATTGGGACTTGAAAAAGAATTTAATAGAGTAAAATCTATTATTGCAGATCTTAAATTTTGAGCTACTATACTCGAAAGTGATTATAGAAATATCTTTTCTCAGTTTGCTGATATGGTGCCTTTTGCATCAGGACCTGATGCTATTTTAAAGATGCTGAAGAAGATAGATGTAGAAAAAGAGATAGAAAAAAGAGTAAAAGAATTTCCAACAATTAAATCTGAAGAAAAGAGGAAAAAAGCATTTCAGTTAATTAAATTATTGATAAACTTACATGTATCAGGTGTAAAACCAGAAAATATGGTTATAAAAAAACTCCCAGTAATACCACCGGATGTAAGACCAGTAGTACAATTAGAATGAGGTAAATTTGCATCATCAGATGTAAACTTGTTTTACAGACGTGTATTAATGAGAAATATAAGACTCAAGAAAATGATACAAGTTGGTATGCCTGATGTTGTAAAGAAGAATGAAATTAGACTACTGCAAGAATCAGTAAATAATCTTCTTGTTGGAGAAAAATGAGGTCCTTGAAGAGCATGATCAGGAGTGAAAGTATTTAAGTCTCTATCTGATATGTTGTCAGGAAAGGAAGGAATTTTTAGGAAAAATCTTCTTGGAAAAAGAGTTGATTACTCATGAAGATCAATTATTACCGTATGACCAGACCTTAACCTGAATGAGTGTGGATTACCATTGTATATAGCAGTAAGGATGTTTACACCGTTTATTATAGGAAAACTGATTGAAAAAAAGATCGTATATACCCCAAAACAAGCAGAAAAACTTATTAAAGATGGTGCTCCAATTGCGCTTAAATTTCTTGAAGAAGTAGTGAAAGATAAGTATGTGTTACTTAATCGTGCGCCAACACTCCATAGATTATCTATAGAGGCATTTAAAATTAAATTAATGCCAGGTAAAACAATAAGAATACACCCACTGGTATGTCCTGCTTTTAATGCCGATTTTGATGGTGATCAAATGGCAGTACATTTACCAGTATCTGATGAGGCACAAAGAGAAGCAAGAGAATTGATTGCTGCAGATAAAAATATTTTGAAACCAGCTTCTGGAGAACCTACTATTACTCACTCACAGGATATGGTTCTGGGTATCTACTTCTTAACAGATGATTATAGAAAAGATGGAGAAAAATATGTTGGGATATATTGATCAGTTGATGAGGTAGTGCAAGCGTACGAATCGCGTCGTATAGAAGTGAAAGATACGGTTGTTATTCCATATGATGGAGAACATATTAAGACGACGGTGTGAAGAGTGTTATTCAATTCTATATTGCCTGAAAAAGTAAGATTTATTAATAAAACTATGAGAAAAAAAGATCTTAAAAAAGTTTTAAGTATAATTTTTGATTCTTATAGTATGGAAGAGACAGTAAGGGTTGCTGATATGATAAAAAACTATGGATTTACCTATGCAACACAATCAGCAACATCTATCAATGTATTGGATATGAAAGTTCCGGTCGAGAAAGAAGAAATTATGCAATGGGGAGATAAAAGAGCAAATGAGATATATAACTTATTTTTTAAGTGATTCTATACTGAACAAGAGAAACACAGGTTGATTATCAATGTTCGAAGTGAAGTGAAAACAAAGATAGAGTGACATGTAAAAGAACTTAGTGGTCCAGGAGACGATATGTTTAGTATGATTGATTCGTGAGCAAGGGGATCTGTTACCAATACCGTACAGATTTCTGGTATGAAATGATTGGTAGTTAATCCAAAAGGAGAAGTAATAGAACTTCCGATTAAAGGGAGTTTTGTAGAATGATTAAGACCAGTTGAGTACTTTATCTCTGCTCACTCGGGAAGAAAAGGAAAAGCAGATACAGCATTAAGAACTGCTGAATCAGGATATCTTACAAGGAAACTCTGTGATTCGTCACAAGAAGTGATTGTTAGGGAGGATGATTGTGGAACAACTGACTCAATTACTCTTTCAAAGGATGAGGCTGAAATAAGAAATGAAGAATTTTCAGAAATGATATATGGAAGAACATTGGCACAAGATGTTCATGACGAAAAATGAAATACTATTCTCAAAAAAGATGATGTACTCAATAAAGAAAAAGTACAACTCATCGAAAATACAGACATAGATATGATTAAAGTAAGAACGCCGATAGTGTGTAAAACCGTATGATGAGTATGTAAAAAATGTTATGGAATGGATCTATCGACAAGAGAAGCAGTAGAGGTAGGTGTTCCAGTTGGGGTAATCGCTGCACAATCTATTGGAGAACCAACAACACAGTTAACGATGAACACCTTCCACTTATGATGAGTTGCAAGTAAAGAATGAGATATGACGCAAAGTATTGATAGAATTGCGCAGTTATTTGAAGTAAGAAAACCAAAAAATCCTGCTGTTATTGCTCCATTTGATGGGAAAGTAACATACACAGAAAAATGAAGACTCAAATATATGACTATTACGTCTGATTATCAACATAAATTATATGGTATCAAAGATTGATACAAAAAAACAGTCAAAAAATGAGAATTATTAAAAAAAGGAGCAGTTTATGCTACTGCTGGAAGAAGTAAATTGAAGACTATGGAAGAAGGAGTGGTTTTAAAGGTTGTTAAAGATCATATTGTTTTAGGTCTTCAGGAGACAGTTACTAAGCTGTTGACGGGAATATCACCACTACCAGACGACGGTCAGAAAGTCTATAAATGAGAAGTGTTGACAACGTGAGCGTTAGAAGTTAGAGAGTACATGGATATCGTTGGCGATTTAGAAGCACAAAAATATATCATTAGAGAAGTGAAAAAAGTATATAGTGGTCAATGACAAGACGTCAATGACAGGCATATCGAAATCGTTGTAAGACAATTGTTCTCTAAAGTATTTATTGAAGATTCTGGAGATTCAAGTTTTGTTCCAGGGACATACGCTAAATATCGAGATTTCATACGTGTCAATGAAGAATTGTCTGCAGCATGAAGAAAAGAGTCAAAAGGTAAAAGACTTGCTTTGTGACTTACAAACATAGCGAAGGCAACAGATTCATGGATGTCTGCTGCATCATTCCAAGAAACAATTAGAGTAATGGTATGAGCTTCATTGAAATGAGCTATTGACGATCTATCAGATTTGAAATCAAATGTTATTATTGGTAGATTGTTGCCAGTCGGAGATGTCTATAGAAAACAATATCAATGAGAGGATATAGAAGATATTCTTGATATGGCAGAGTAGCATAAGAGAGAAAATCACTACATCTTGACATCGATATACAAATAACTATTATCAACGCATATGTGTTTTATATTGGTTTAAAAAAATGGCACACAAGAAAGCAGCTGGTTCTGCAAAAAACTTAAGAGATTCTAATCCAAAATATAGAGGAGTCAAACTCTTTGGTGGACAAAAAACAATAGCAGGTAATATTATTATTAGACAAAAGGGGGAGAAATTTGTTTCAGGAGATAATACATATACTGGAAAAGATAAAACTATCCATGCTAATATTGATGGAGTAGTTACCTTTAGTAAAAAAAATATCCAAAGGTTTGACGGAAGAAAATATCTTAAAACAGTTGTTAATGTAGTTCCTCATGGAGAAGAAAAAGAAGTAGTAGTAAAAAAGGCTACGAAAGAACTTGCTCCAAAAGCTTCTGCAAAAAAAACAACGGCTAAGGCTACAACCAAAAAAGCCACAGCTAAAACCACAACTAAAAAAGCAACTCCAGAAAAAAAACCTGCAACTAAAGTAGCTGCAAAAAAGACTACTACAAAAAAAACACCTGCTAAAAAAACTTCAACAAAGAAAACTACATAACATATAGCTAATCGCTAAAAACTTTAAAAACTTATTCCATTACCATGGCAGTACCTAAGAAAAAAGTATCACAGTCGAGAAAGAGAAGAAGACATTGAACCCGACAAAGACTAACATTGAAAAAATTACAAAACAAACTCAATATTGTAAAATCTAAAGATTCTGGAGAGTATGCACTCGGACATCATGTTTGTCTAAAGTCTGGAAAATATAAAGGAAAGCAAATCCTTACTATCAAAACCAAAGGGGATAGTTCTACTGTAGTAGATGCATAGTCTTTGATAAAAAATTGCCAATAGCTAGAAGCTAACCGCTAATAGCCCGTGTTCTTTATAAAAACCCATTATCTATGGATATTTCTCACAGAATCCATGCAAGAAAAGTAGTATTGAGTTATTTTTATCAACGCTACTTTTTTTTGTGATTACAAAAAGATGAAGCAGTAATCACAGGATCACTCGCTATTGCACATACATTCCCTGATCATGAAGATTTTCAAGAACAAAAGGATCTTCTTATAGGTCTATTGGAGTCATACAATCATGTCGATATAGATGAATCTATACAGTATATGGTTAACCATATGTTTGATAAACGAAAAGATCAGATGGATACAAAATACATGATAGATATGATGCCAGCTTTTGAT
>SKIU01000001.1 GCA_007116275.1 candidate division SR1 bacterium
AAAGGAATCTTGTTACATGGACTGCCATGATCTGGTAAGACATTGCTTGCTAGGGCAGTAGCAGGAGAGGCAAATGTACCATTTTTCAGTACTTCTGGTTCTGAGTTTATGGAAATGCTTGTTGGTATGTGAGCAGCAAAAGTTAGGGAATTGTTTAATAAAGCAAAGGCTACATGAAAAGCGATTATTTTTATCGATGAAATAGATGCTATTGGTAAAAAGAGAGGATCTTGACATACTTGATGACATCAAGAACAAGAACAAACATTAAATCAGATACTAACCGAGATGGATGGTTTTGATAATAAGACCAATGTTATTGTTATCGCTGCCACTAATAGACCGGACACATTGGATCCTGCACTTTTGAGAGCAGGAAGATTTGATAGAAAAATAACTGTTTCTCGTCCTACCTATGAAGAGAGAATATTGATTCTTGAGTATTACCTTGCAAAGAAAAAAGTAGCTAAGGATGTTTCTCTAGCTTCATTAGCTAAAAGAACAAGTGGTTTGGTAGGTGCAGATATAGAAAATATTGTTAATGAGGCTGCGCTGAAAGTTGCAAAAGATGGAAGAAAATCTTTGATTGCATTAGATTTTGAATATGCTCTAGAGAAGGTGATTATGTGACCCGAGAAAAAGATAAAGTCTATTTCAGATCAGGAGAAAAAGATTGTTACTTTCCATGAATTATGACATGCTGTTACTGCACATATTCTTCCTCACGCTGATCCAGTCGAGAAAATATCTATTGTTTCTAGGTGACAAGCTTTAGGGGTTACCTGGATGATGCCAACAGAAGATAAATATCTATATTCTAAAGAAAAGTTTCTTGATGATGTAGTGTCATTGTTGTGATGAAGAGCAGCTGAGGAAGTATTCTTTGGTAAGGATGCTATAACAACTGGTGCATCAAATGACTTCCAGAGGGCGACAAAGATCGTTACTGATATAGTTAGTAAATATGGTATGGATGAAGATGTGGGGACACTTTCTTATAGTGATGATAGTGAATGATATACGCCATATAAACCTTATAGTGAAAAAACTGCGGAACTATTGGATAGAAAGATACATGATTATATGCGCAATTGTTATAAAAAATCTCTTGATATCATTAAAAAACACAAAAAACTTATGGAGCGCATGGCTGAAGTATTATTACTCAAAGAGTATCTTACAAAAGAAGAATTTGTACAAATAATGGAAGATCCATCTCAAATAGATGCTATTGTTTCCGCTTATGAAGCGACACAGAAA
The DNA here is from genome assembly GCA_007116275.1 of candidate division SR1 bacterium. Classification (GTDB taxonomy): domain Bacteria; phylum Patescibacteriota; class Gracilibacteria; order Absconditabacterales; family Absconditicoccaceae; genus SKIU01. The sequence continues at coordinate 1,261 of SKIU01000001.1, forward strand.
AAAATGCTTGCAGATGCGAAGAAAATCATTAAAAACTAGTCGTGATATTGTTTATATTCATTAACGATCATGTGATCGATACATGTACTTGATTGGTACACCCATAAAAACTATCTTGTGGAATCTGTTCCAGATGATATTTCAGAAGAAATTGTTCATAAGCAAAAAATAGTCTATCGCATTCCTGAAAAACAGGGAGATGTTTTGTCTGTTGGTGAGGTTTTGTTGCATTCTGTGCATACAGAAAAGACAGTTCCTTTTGAGAAATTATTGGAATGAGAAGATAAAGAGTATTTTGATAAAATGCATGCATATGCACAGGATTTATATCCTGACTTTAAGAAGACATTTAGGAAAAGTTTTGTGGGTTCTGTACCAGTGGCTGCTAGATTTCATATATATGTCGATCAGGTATATTTCTACTTTTATGCACAAGAAAGATATAATTTTGCTGATTATGCAAGAGAACTGAGGCAGAAAATAGGGAAAAATATATTTTTGTATCAAGTATCTCCAAGAGATATGATTAGACTCGCTCCGTGATTTGAGCATATTATTTGATATAATGGGATATCTTTATGTGAAAGAAGTACCAGAGATTTGCCTGAAGTTACTATGGATGATGTGTTTTTGCAGTGATTGGAATGAAGAGATATTGAAAGATTGAAATCCTGGAATGGTAAATTTAAACCTAGTTTAGGATATGAGCTAGAATTGTATAGAGAAGAAAGCAAAAAATATCCAAGAAAATGAACGTTTGTTACGGATGCTGATAAATGAATATCATGAACAGTACTCTCATACAATATTATGAACGGTGATGTAAAAATAAAAACAGAAGATAATAATATATTCTTTTTGCCTTATGCTGATTTGACTGTCAAAAAGAAGAATTCTTCAGTCGATAAGCGTTAATATTTAGTTTATTATTGTACAAATGACCAGATTGGGTGCTATTTTATGGATTGTTTTGAGTGTGTTGTTATTATTATTTCCCATTGGGATAATAACATACTATATTATAAGATATTTTAAAAAATCATCAGAATTTGTCTCTAAAAAAATTGAGGAAATTAAAGAACTTGATAGTATGAAAGATACTATCTTACATGAGACAGATGAAAAACAAGAAAAAGATAGTTTAAATAAAGATGAATCCTCTGGTTCTGTAGATGTATCTTATAAGAAGGATAAAAAATCAAAGAAAAATATACAAAAAGTGGATAATGCTTCTTCATCTTCAGATACTGCACAACAAGATAAGACACATACAGAAAAGAAAGTTGCAGATAGTATTATTCAAAAGTTAGAAGTTCCAACTGTTGGTAAGCCTACTTCTACTCCTGAACAAGAACAGGTACAAAAAGATATTGAACAGAGACAGAAGAAAATTTTAGAGAAGATTAGATACGAAGCTGTATTATGTAAAGAAAAATGAAAAATAGATGATTTTGAAAAGAAACTTGTTGAGTGATTGGCTATTGATCCACATAATTTGGAGTTGAATCAAATGCTTGCTGATTTGTACTTTACATTAGGTAATTATAAGAAATCACTTACTTTATTAAAAAAAATTATTGAGATAGAACCACAAGATCACAAAGCTATTTGGCAAATTGGTGAGATATATCTTTCCAAATGAGAGTTTGAAACGGCGGAGTTGTTGATAGAAAAGGCGATAGATATCAAACCATCTAATCCAAAATACCATATTAGTATGGTAGAGATATATTATAATACTGATAGAAAGGATTTATCTGTAGATACATTGGAAAAGGTGGTTAAATTAAGACCAGCCAATGTCCCTTATGCTCTTGCTCTTGCTGATTTGTACTTTGAATTGGGGGATATGGAAAGCGCTCAAAGATATTACTTTAGAGTATTGGAATATGAACCATCCAATGTTAAAGCAAAAGCTAAATTACAGAAAATAGTATAATTTTTGCCCTTTATTTTATAGTGTAAATATATATCGTCTGATAGTATATGATTTTTGATTTATTCTATTTTTAGGTATTATGAAAGCTGTGATTATTGTCGCATGACTAGGAACAAGAATGTTGCCTATTACTAAAACCATACCCAAAGAACTATTGCCAGTTGGTAAAAAACCAGTTATTCAGTATATTGTGGAGGATTTAGTCTCTGCTTGAATAGATGATATTGTTATGGTAACGTCTAAGGATAAGGTTGCCTTGGAAAAATATTTTTCTGATGACCCTGATTTGGAGGCTATCTTAGAGCGTGATGGTAAATTAGACTTATTGGAGTCTATCAATGCACCAAAGAATATGGCTCGTTATACTTTTGTGCATCAAGAAGAAAAGTTGGGTACTGCTCACGCTTTGTTGCAGGCTAAGGATATGTTAGATGATGGAGAGCCTTTTATGGTTGTTTTTGGTGATATGGTTTTCCCACCAAAAATGTATGATGGAATGATAGAAAAATATAAAGAAAAGTGATCGGGATTTGTGATGGCAGCCAATCATGTAGATCGTGATCAAGTCTATAAGTATGGTGTTATGGATTTGGATGGTGATAGGATTACGCGTATTGTAGAAAAACCGAATGTAGAGGAAGCTCCTTCTACATTGATATGGAATGGAGTAGTGCTTTTAAATCATGATGTGTTTTCTTTTGTAGATAGAGTTATTGCTGATCGTCAGGAAGGTCGTGAGGCATACTTACCTGAAGCAATAGGATTGATGTTGGATCAATATCCTGTATATGTACACGAAGTTCCTCCTTTTTGGGATATTGGTAACCCTGATTCATTATTGGCTGCAAATGCATTTTTACATCAACATGGAAAGTTATTTTTGTAATCTTATTGTTTATTGTCGTAAAATAATTATAGTAAGTGTTCGTTTATTTTGTTTACTTTTTTTATGGTTAGTCTAGAAGACATCAAACTTCCTCCACACAACCTAGAAGCTGAAAAATGAGCTTTGTGTGGTGTGTTGTTGGAAAATGAAATAGTGTATGTCTATGATGGGCTTTCTTTGAATGCTGAAGATTTTTATCAAAAAGAACATAAAGATATCTATGCGGCTATGCAATCATTATGGTCAGCTCGTAAAACAATAGATGTTGTGACACTTGCAGATCAGTTAGGAAAAGATGGTGTGTTGGATTCATTGGGTTGAGCTGATTATTTGTATGAGCTATCTACTTTCTTACTATCGGTGTCTAGTTGTGCAGAGTATGCAAAGATTGTTAAGGAAAAAGCAGTTCTAAGAGGTATATTAAAAGTATCTCAAAATGTTATTGGTGATGTATATGAACAAAGAGATACTCCTGATATATTGGAAACTATAGAAAAGAGAATCTTTGATCTTACTCAAATGAAAGTTGGTGATTCATTGCACCATATTAAGGATATTCTTTCTCAGAGAATCGAGGAATATATGGATGTAGTTGATAATCCAGAAAAAGCTGAAGCTAAGAAGATTCTTAGTCACTATAATGGTATCGATGATATGCTTGGTTGATTTAAGTCTGGAGAGCTTATCATACTTGCTGCCCGTCCAAGTATGGGAAAAACAGCATTTGCTATCAATGTTTTGACCAATATTGCAGTCAAACAAAAAAAATCTGTTGCTATATTTTCGCTTGAAATGGGTTCAGAGCAGATTGTGGATAGAATACTGTCTACGATTGCAGAAGTGCCGATGTATAAAATAACCAAAGGGAATCTAGATTCCGAAGATTTTTCAAAAATTGGTGAAGCTATAGAGGTTTTGGGAGAAAGTAATATTTATATTGATGATAAATGATCAGCTAATATTACGATGTTGAGATCTAAATTAAGAAGGTTGAAGATAGAAAAATGAGCATTGGATATGGTGGTGATTGATTATTTGCAACTTATGCATGGAACCAATTTTGCGTGAAATAGAGTACAAGAAATATCTGAAATATCCAGAAATCTTAAAGAACTAGCAAGAGAGCTTGAGGTGCCTATTATGGCACTGTCTCAGTTGTCTCGTGCTGTGGAGCAGCGTATCGACAAAAAACCACAGCTCTCAGATCTGAGAGAATCAGGGGCGATAGAACAAGATGCTGATTCTGTGCTTATGCTACATAGAGAGGATTATTATGATCCTGATACTGATAGAAAAGGAGCTACTGATGTCTGTATTAGAAAAAATAGAAATGGAGCTGTGGGTGAGGTGGAGTTACATTTTCAAGCTAATATCATGAAGTTTATGGACGTTCATACTGATAGTGATAATACGTATTAGTTGTAAGATAAAAGATGCAAGTTGTAATCTAACATATTATTACAATTTTTCCTACTTTTGAATAGACTAATCGTGGGGATTTTTTTGATTATTTGAATAAGTAGTCGCAATTATTTGTTCCCTAGATCTATCGACTATACTCGAGATGATTTATTAGTATTGCCTGAATTTCCGTGTCTACTACTATTAATTCTTTGTATATTATACCTATCAAATTGGTCCCGGGCTTTCCGCAATGACGGATGATTTTTAGTTATTATGTCATAAATCTATGATAATGTGCTAACTATTGGTGTGATAACCGATGTATAGGTGATTTTTGTATTTGGGACTTGTTTTGTGTATATATACTGCTATAAGGGTGTCGTAAACAAAAATATTTGTTTAACAAAACAACATGAGATTCTAGTTATTTCCTAGATTCTTACAGGTAAAGTGTAGATCACCCGAATGCAGTTACCGAACTTAGGTTCGGGGACAGGCAATCTTCTTAGAGGTGCTTATAGTCCAATACAACAAACAGGTAACTATTTGCTTGCTGTATTGGTCCATCAGTATCTAAGGACCACCTGTCTCCGGCCGAAAACCGGAGCGTACTGAATGTCAGTTTCGCTCTTTTTTTATATTTAAAAAAATGGTTTATTTTATTGTAGATATTGTTATACTTATGTTATGATCGTTTATGTCATTAATAATAGTTTATGGTTAATGCTCTTCATATAGATACTAATTCAGTCTTGTCTGATATGTATGACATATCGATGAGAAATCCTGACACTGAGATGGCTATTGCAGGATGATCAAAGACTGTTAGTGATACTACTGTAAACTTGCAATATGTTTTGGAGTACACTTGAGCTCAAAAAGACGCATGAAAAGTTTCTTTGAGTCCAGATGCACAACAAGAAACTCATGAAAAGATACAGGCAAAATGATATACCTTGATGGCTCAGTGACATCAACATTTGGAGAAAGAAAATCATGCACATGACTTTAGTCCTGAAGATGAAAAGGCGATCAAACAACAAAAGCCTCCTGTACATATTCTTAGTTATAAAACCAACAATAATACTGTCAGATTTAAGGCTGTAGATACTACTATGCGTCCTGTGCCAATTTATGTACAGGGAACTCGTATGGATATTGCTGAAATATTTGCTGATGGGAAAGTAGAGGAGTATAAAGATGTTAATTAGTTATATATGTCATTATTTCATAATGATAGATCGTTTTTGGGTAGTATTTATTTTCTAGATGTATATATTGTAGTGTAGTTATTTATATTGTATTTTTTCTTATGAAAGCATCTGATTTGTTGGTAAAATGTTTGGAAAATGAATGAGTGGAGTATATTTATGGTGTACCTGGAGAAGAAAATCTTGATTTGTTAGAGTCACTCAAGCATAGTCCAATCAAACTTATTATTACAAGAAATGAACAAACAGCTGTGTTTATGGCCGCTACCTATGGAAGACTAACAGGAAAAGCATGAGTTGCGTTAGCTACCCTTGGTCCCGGTGCAACCAATATGGTCACTGGTATTGCTCACGCACAGTTGGGTGGTATGCCAGTTATTGTTATTACTGGACAAAAACCTATCAAAAAATCGAAACAAGGTCGTTTCCAAATTATTGATGTGGTGGGTATGATGAAACCTATAACAAAACGAGCTACAAGTGTTCCTAATGGAAATAGAATACCATCTATAGTGAGACAAGCATTTAAAGTTGCTGAAGATGAGAAGCCAGGTGCAGTGCATATAGAACTGGCGGAAGATATAGCAGCTGAAGTTGTTTCAGAGACCACATTGTTTCCTAGTGAAAAGATTAGAAGACCACAAATAGATGAAAAAATGTTTCATCTACTAGTAGACAGAATTAGACAAGCAAAAACACCGATGATTTTGGTGTGATCTGGTGCAAATAGAAAAAGAATTACGAAATATCTAACAAAATTTATTGAAAAAACTAATATTCCATTTTTCACATCACAGATGTGAAAGGGGGTAGTAGATGAATCGCTTCCACAGTATATGTGAACTGCTGCATTGACGAGTGGCGATTATATTCATCCTGTTATCGATCAAGCTGATTTGCTCATCGTCGTAGGATATGATATCGTTGAAAAACCTACTAATTATCGACATAGTAATGAAGATAGACAGGTAATACATATAAATTTTACTCCAGCAGAAGTAGATGATATGTATATGCCACAGTTAGAAGTAGTTGGAGATATCGGAAATACTCTTTGGCAGTTGTATGAAAGTGATTTAGATGCTTCTTGCTGGGATTTAACTCTTATCTATAAGCAGATACAAGAAGCAAAAAACTCTCTTACTATAAATATTGACCAAGAAAAGGGGAGTGCTGTTATGATGCCAAGAACACTCATTTCTTCGCTCAGATCCCTGTTGTGAAATGACGATATTATTGCTTTGGATAATGGCCTGTATAAAGTATGGTTTGCTAGGAACTATCCTGCGTATCAGCCGAATACGCTTTTGTTAGATAATGCATTGGCGACAATGTGAGCTGGTTACAGTGTTGGTATGGTTGCGAAGATGATTCATCCAGATAGAAATGTAGTTTGTGTTGTTGGTGATGGTTGATTGGTTATGAATCTGTGAGATATAGAGACTGCAGTTAGGTTGTGACTGGACCTTGTTATTATCGTGCTTAATGACAATGCTTATGGTATGATAAAATGGAAGCAGAAAGATATGTGATTTGCTGATTATGGTCTTGATTTACAAAATCCTGATTTTATGCAATTGGCTGCAAGTTTTGGTGCACACTGATTACGTGTTTCTCATCCTGATGAGTTTGATGCAGTTATGAAAAAATCCCTTGATAACAAAGGTGTAACCATAGTAGAAGTTGTATTTTCCTATCCTGATAAAGTACAATAATAGCTAGTTTATTTTTTTGTTAATAATCTCTTGCATATTATTATTTTTCCCGTATAATGGTATTGAGCATATTGCTCTATTTTATTGTTTCACACTTATTATAATGTCTACTGGTGTAGTAAAGTTCTTTAACACAGACAAAGGGTTTGGATTTATCGTACAAGACGATGGTTCTGCTGATTTGTTCTTCCAT
>SKIU01000051.1 GCA_007116275.1 candidate division SR1 bacterium
ATATACTTGTGACTAATATTGATGATGCTATAGTATATATACAGCAGTATTATAATACCTTCTAAATATCTATCTCCAAACTTACTGGACAGTGATCCGATCATTGGACTGCATCTTGCTGAATGCAGTTTTTTATATTGTCTTTTAGGTTGTCTGATACAAAAAAATAATCAATCCTTCGTCAGACATTTCTTGGTCTAGATCAGGCTCTATAGGACCATCGAGTATACCTATCTGTCACATCTCCGTGTATATACCTAAACGCATCTACATAGCCATGCGCAACAAACTCATCGATTTTCGCTCTCTCTTCAGGAAGAAAACCGATACTATTTTTATTCGCCTCAGGTCTTGCAATATCAATCTCTTTATGGCAGATATTATAATCTCCGCAAGCAATCACTTTTTTCCCCTCAGCGACTAAACTGTTACAATAAGCGATAAATTTGTCGTAAAATTTTAGCTTATAACCAAGCATATCATCACCATTTGCCCTAGCCCCACCATTAGGAAAGTAGAGATTGAGCAATACTAATCCATTCATCGACAATTGCGTCACTCTTCCATCTTCATAAAACTCTGGGATATCATCAAACACAGACGTCACTTCCGTATACTCAGGAAAATCTCTATAAAATATAGCAGTTCCCGCATACCCAGGTCTTGTCCCACTATGCCAGACATACTCATAGTCTTTGAGAAGATATTTTAGTTCTGGAGGAACCTGATGTTCAAAAGCTTTAGTTTCTTGGATACACAAAATATCAGGCTGTTCTTTTTCAAGCCATTGAGCAAATCATTTTTTCATAACCGCTCTGATTCCATTGACGTTTCGTGAACTAATTTTCATCAATATATATAACAAACAAAATACTATATATATACCATTACATCAATAAAAATCCATAGCAAAGTACTATCCTCAAAAGGGTCATTTTTTTTATAGAGAAAATTTTGTATATTGTTTTCTTATCGTATATAATTATTGTAATACAAACGTCATCATTGATAATTTACCATTAACCATTGTAGACATGCAATCCATCATCGACGCTATTATCGCTTTTAGAGACGCCAGAGACCGAAAACCATTTCACAACCCTAAAGACCTTGCCACAGCTATTGCTATCGAAGCAGGGGAGTTGCAAGAACATTTTTTGCGACACTCCCAAGAAGCATCACATAAGATAGCACAAACAACAGAAACCAAAGAAGAATTTGCAGATATTATGATATACTTGATAGAATATGCAGATATAGTCGGGATTGATATAGAAAAAGAAGTACTACAAAAACTTGATAAAACTGCCATCAAATATCCTGTAGAAAAATCCAAATGAAATAAGAAAAAATACACTAAACTATAATCCCCTAGTAATCACAAAACATTTCACTATAATACTAAACAACTGATAGAGATAAACATAACCGTTTTCCGCATTCATCATATCAAGTATTCCTGATGAGAGCGGACATCCGCCTCGTTGTAATCAGTTACCAGCCAACAGTTGGTAGTAAAAAGTGTAAAGTAAAAAGACCAAAACCTAGAGCTTTGTACTTTCTTCTTTGTACTTTGTACTAAAGTTTTTTATAAGTAAACCTTTTTTTATGTTACCAAAATTCCAAGCACTCTGACTCTCAGAGAAGACACTTATTGCATTGCAAAAAAAATGATTTGAAGAACCATCGCCTATCCAAGAACAAACCATTCCACTCTTGCTTGAATGAAGCAAAGATATTATCTGACAAGCACAAACAGGAACGGGTAAAACGGCAGCATTTTGATTGCCTATAATAGAAACCATCACCGAACGTAAATCACATGTGCAAGCTATTATACTTGCCCCAACGAGAGAACTTGCTATCCAAGTTGCTGAAGAAATTCAATCTCTCCAAGGCGCAAAATGAATACTTCGCGTACTGCCTGTATACGGATGACAATCTATGTCACAACAATTAAGAGCACTTAGAAATGGTGTCGACGTAATCGTAGGAACACCAGGAAGAGTCATCGATCATCTAAGTAGAAAAACACTCAAAATAGATAAAATAAGATATTTTGTCTTGGATGAAGCAGACGAGATGCTTAATATGGGATTTATTGATGATATAGAAAAAATATTTACCTATACCAATGAAGATAGACAAACATTACTATTTTCTGCAACTATGCCTCGCGAAATCCTCCATGTTGCCAAAAAATACATGAGAGACCACACTGTTGTTTCTGTTAAGAAAACTGAATTAACCACAAACAATATAGAACAGATATATTTCCAAGTACGCGAACATGACAAGTTTGAAGCATTGTCTAGGATTATTGATGTAGAAGAGGAGTTCTACGGTATTATTTTTTGTAAAACAAAAATAGATACTGATAATGTCGCATCACATCTCAATAGAAGAGGTTATGATGCAGCAGCAATTCACTGAGATGTAGAACAACGTCAAAGAGAACGTATTTTGAAAAAATTTAAAACCAAAACAACCAAAATACTCGTCGCTACAGATGTAGCAGCAAGAGGAATTGATGTGCAAGATCTGACACACGTTATAAATTATGCATTACCAGGAGATCCAGAGAGCTATGTACACAGAATCGGACGTACAGGAAGAGCAGGAAGTAAAGGTATCGCAATCACATTTGTAACTCCATCAGAATACAGAAGATTAGCATTTTTTGAAAGAGTTACCAAATCCAAGATAGCAAGAAAAGATATACCAGCAGCACATGAAGTTATTGATAAGAAAAAAGATAGACTTAAACTGCAAATCATAGATGAACTCAATACGGAAGAAAACTTAACACAATACAAAGAATTTGCACAATGATTGCTCAAAGATCATAATCCTGAAGATGTTGTCGCAGCATTACTCAAACATAGTTACAGTGATGAACTTAGTGCACAAAACTACAAAAAAGTAGAAACAGTATCAGTGGATACTGCATGAGTAAGTAGATTGTTTGTCGCACTATGAAGAGCAAAGTGATATGATGTACGCAAACTTACAGAACATATCATCGATGTATCATGAATAAAAAATAATGAGATTAAAGACATACGTTTAATGGATGATTTCTCATTTGTTACTGTACCATTTGCAGCAGCAGAGATGATCTTAAGATCATTTGATAAAATTAAAAACGGTGGAAGATCACTAGTGAGCAAAGCAAAAGAAAAATGATCATCAAGATGATGATCTAGATCTGGAGGAGGATACAGAGGATGATCTCGTTGAGGATCAAGATCAAGCAGCGGATGAGGTCGTGGATGATATTCTAGACGCAGATAAAATAGCTTAACCTTGCAAAACATATATAAAACAGTATCGTACAAATTGATATTTATTTTTCTATACATTGAAAATATGCAAAAATCAAAAACAATGAAGTTTCTTATTATTTTAGTCTTAGTCTTTTTCATCCTTTCAACAGGATTGATGTTTGTACTCTATCTTGCTAGTCCAGATACCGTACTAGAATTAGAATGAGATGAAAATATGCCAGAAGCTATTGAAGAAGTAGACCCAAATAATGAAGAAGCACAAGACCTTGATCAAGAAGTGCCAGAGGAATTTAGTCTAGAAGGTGATATGATCGAAAATTAATCATTCATTATTTACCATTCATCATTGATTATTACGATGCAAATATTTGTTGATCCTGTCCAAAGATATGCGAAAATGAGAGCGCATACAGCCACACACCTTTTGCATGCAGAGCTTGCAAACATTTTTCCGCAAACCAAACAAGCAGGATCACTGGTCGATGAAGACTATCTTAGATTTGATTTTTACAGTGATACAGCACTCACAGACAAACAATTACAAGATATAGAAAACAATATCAATGAGTATATAAAAAATGCATTGCCTGTCACCACACAAGAAATGTCGTACGATGATGCTATCGCCGCATGAGCCAAAGCATTTTTCGAAGATAAATATGATGATATAGTGAGAGTAGTAAAAATCTGATCGTCATCCTGAGGCAACGCCGAAGGATCTTATACTCAAGATTCTTCGCTACGCCCGCCTACCGCTTGCCTGACGGACAGTCAGAGACAGGCAGGCTCAGAATGACTTGTCTCCATCGAACTCTGTGGTGGAACACATGTAAGCAATACAGCACATATTGGTGCATGTACGATCATCAGCCAAGAATCTGTCGCATCATGAACCAAAAGAATAACCGCCCTTACATGACCCAAGGTATCAGAAGAATTAAGTAATAAGAGTCAAGAATTAAGAGGTATTGCACAAGCACTATGAGTACAAGAAAAACAGATTGGTGATAAAATCATATCTATCCAAAAAGAGAAAGAAGAAATAGAAAAAAAAAAATGACAACTAGAACAAAATATAGCAAAAAACACGATAACAACTATTACTGACAAAAAAGATAATTATACCGTTATCAATATAAACAAACACCCAAGTCTACAATCAATACCATTCAAATCATTGGTACAGATAACCAAACAACTATCATGAGAATTTATCCTAACAGATACATCGTGATCATTTGCTATTATTGGGTCTTGAGCTAAAGATTTTGCACAAACACACGAGCTAAGATGAGGTTGATCCGATACGTTCATCCAAGGGAAAGACCCCAAAATTTTAACGATCTTGTAAGATATGATAAGTTATATAGCAATATGATTGGCATATGGCGCAATAGCTGCCATGATTCTTGGTCCATGATCATTTATGATGGTGCACATGAGTAGCAAACAATCATTGAGTAAGGCATTCGCGTTTGTTGTAGGGATCAATACTGCAGAACCAATTATTGCTACATTAGCATATGTTGCTATGAGCTATTTTCTTGATGGAAACAATTTTACAACTATAGCGCTGGGAGGATATATTGCGACAGCAATATCTATTATAATGTGAGTGGTAATGATTAGCAACAAAATAAGTTTAACACAAAAAACATCAGACATACATCAATGACTTGGCCATGTATACGCGTTTACCAAGTGATTATTAGTCCAATGAACAAGTCTTTTTTCTCGAACGGTAGGAATAGCTGTCTCATCCTATTTTATCCTCAATGACACACTATATGGATTCATATTTTTTGTATGAACAGTATTTACAGTGACATTCTTTGTCGATATATTAAAAATATACTACGCTAAAAAGATAGCTAAAAAACTAACCCCAAAATCTATAAGAAGAGTGCAGATATCTATAGGAATACTGCTGATTGTATTATGATTATTTATTGGATACCAAACAAACATCTGTAATAAAAACATCGATACATGTATCCAAGATAGCCAACAACAATTCCAACAGTTCTTCGATAACACACAACATTCTACCCCCTAATCGCTAATATGAAAATAGTTCTTACCTTCGGCACATTTGATATCTTTCATCCTGGACATGAATATTATCTTCGTGAAGCCAAAAAATATGGAGATACATTGGTAACAATAATCGCCCGCGATCAAACAGTTGAAAAAATCAAAGGATCATCGCCAAGAAATAATGAAAGGTATAGAAAACAAAAAGTAGAGGAGTCAGGTATCCCTGAAAAAGTTGTATTAGGAAAATTAGAAGACTATTATAGTTGCATCACAGAAGAAAAAGCGGATATTATTTGTCTGTGATATGATCAAAATCATCTAGTCAGTTGACTAGAGAAGTTTCTTGAAGAATATAATTTACACGTGACTATCATTAGACTTGAACCTTTCCAAGCACACAAATACAAATCATCTAAATTATGATAGACTTGTAAATAGTTGACATTTGTGTATTATTAAAGATGGTAAATTTACCATAGAACAAAAATATGTCAGTCAATGCAATCATCACAGCAATAGATAAAGTTTCTTCTCACGACTGGAGAACTAAATTTCCAGAATGATCAGAATACAACAAAGCCATAGAAGATATAGTATGAGAAGAATGCTATCAGAATATCATATCACAAAAAAAATGAACAAAACAATCACTACTTATAGTACTCAATAACAAACTTGACACAAGTATAGATAGTGAAATAATGCAACCACAACGCCAAGTAGCACAAGAAGCCATAGATGATGAAAACAATATAGTAAAAAAAGTAGAAAGACTCGCATTAAACGCCAAACTACATCTACTCAAACACAATACATTACTCAACAATATACAGCTTGCTTTTTCTCATCCTGAAGACTATATAGAGCTTGATCCAAAAAAAATCGAGCTCTGTACTCCACAAAAAAAAGAAGAAGAACATACGCGAGCAATACAAAAATATGTAGTTATAGACCCCCAAAAAACACAATCCATATTACAAAAACTATGATTACAAGTAAGTATAGATGATATAATCACGTTTAAACATTTATTATCTCATGCACAACTCCATACATACCAAACACAGTCCAATACACGATCTTATAAACTAATAACCACTCCAAGGATAACATATATCAATGGTTATCCTATGCTATTTGGAAAAAACTTAGTACATGTTCTTTATGGGCATAACAGTACAAAAGCAGAACAATCCAAATATGATATAGATACCTCAGCAAAGATATTCAATAATTTTTACAGTCTTATAAGAGCACACGAACATATACAGGCATCTGAACAGCAAGGTATACAAGCTCTCACAGAACTCAATACTTTATTTGCTCAAGGGGGAAATGTCGTCAAAAACAAAGAAAAATACGAAGAACTTAAGGGCATCATAGAAGAGATTATCGAAAACATAACCAACAAAAAAGACAGCAAAGTAACTAAAGCAAAAAATCAAGATCTCAAATACATACTAGACAGTGACCATACAATCAGAAATGATAACAAACTTCAGGCTGCACGAAATAAAATCAAGGAAAGAATAATAGTACAACAAGAGATCAAACATAAAGTAGCGCAACAACAACAAGCCCTAGACGAAAGTCTACGAAAGCAAATTGTTCCAGCAAAGCAATATATAACCGAACTACAACAACACATAAACCATTTTGATGTCAAAAAACGGTCAGCAAGAGATATAACACTCACATATGAAAAAGAATTATTTGCAAAACCTTTTTATGATCTCCATGACCATCTCATAAAACTTGACGATCAGGCAAAGAAAAATAATCGACTACCGACAGTATACAAAGAAAAAATAGCCATAGATCTCCTTTTACAAAGATGGCAGATGATTGTATTACTTATTGAAGATCAACAAAAGAAGGGAAACAAAAATCAACCAATTCAACATTGGATGTACCAATTACAAGAGGATATAGAAGCACTAGATTGTGACAAAAGCGACAAAGCTATGTACTTTGATCCATGTATCCAAATATTTGAAGAAATCCAAAACGATCCAGATCGAGATCAGATCACAGCAGATACCAGAAAACATATGCATGATAGTTGGAAAACTCTTATAGAAAACTAATAGCCAACAGCGAGTAGCTAGGGGCTAAAGACAAATCGCCAAATTATTTGATGTAATACAAATAGAGTTTATCTTTTGTTAATAAACGTGCCATGTCCTGCACATCTTTTTTTGTTACCTTTTGGAAAGCAGTTACTTGATCATCAAGCGTTTCAATATCTCCATAGATAAGCTGTTGCATACCAAAAAAAGTCGCCATATCATCAGATGATTCTATCCCCATTTGTAGCTTTCCAATACTGTTTCCTACTGCATCAGTAAACTCTTCATCATCTATAGTGCCTGACGAAAGGTTAGCAATTTCATCAAATATTTTTTCCACACCAAAATCAAACCTTCATTTATCAATACCTGCTCTGATAAAAAACACACCACGATCATAACTCGCATAGTGTTTTGCGCCTATATAATAACACAGTCATTGTTTTTCTCTTACATTTTGGAATAATCTCGATGACATATTTCATCCTAGTATAGTAGAAAGAACCATGGCATCATATCTTCTATCATCTATACCAGGAATACCATTCGCTGATATGATAAGATGATTTTGTTCTGTCCCTTTATCATAGATACCCACTTGTTCTGTCGGTAAGATACCAGCAAATCATGGTTTATCAAAAGTCTTTTTTGCTGGAAGATTCGCAAACGTTTCTCCAATCTGTGCAACCAAATCATCCATATTATCTATCTTTCCAGCCACAGTAATTACAATATTATCTTTAGCGTACAAAGATTGTTTATGTGCAAATAACATATCTTGTGTAAACGCTTTGATATTTTCTTCTGGCCCCAATGTCGATCGACCATAACTATTATCTCCATAAAAATAACGTTGCCACTTATCATACACGAGCCTCTGTGGATTATCTTCATACATCTTTATTTCTTGGATAACCACTCATTTTTCTCTTTCCAGTTCTTCTTCTGGGAACTGTGGATTGATCATCATATCACCGAGTACATCGACTGCATCACGGAGAAACTGAGGAGCAGC
>SKIU01000047.1 GCA_007116275.1 candidate division SR1 bacterium
GATAATTGATCTTGTAGTTGTTTGATTTTTTCTTCATTTTGTTTTTTGTATGACTGTTTCTTTTCTGTGAATGATTTATGTTTTCTAATATCTTCTTTGGATTGATTCTCTACTTTTTCTTCTCGTTCTTTTAAACCAACCACAGTCAAATGAGATTTTTTACTTTTGTCTGATAGAGACGCTACTTCTTGCGAAAAACGACCAAAAATGTTATTTTTTTGATCTTCATTTAAATCGGAAAATCATGGTATAGCAGACTCTAAAGCCTGTAATTGTTCAGGAGTTATTTGTGTAGTATTGGTATCTTTTCTAGCTACAGTTAATCCCATGTGTACACATTAAGATGATAAATATATTTCAATTATACACTCCAATACAAAAAAAAGCAAATTTTTGCAAACTTTTTGCAATTGAGTTGGAAATATGTAAAAAAGTAGCAACGTTGCAACGAAACAACGTCTCAAAGTTTATTTGACAATATATTATGAAATTTGAGGATCTACGTATGTGGCAAGAAGCAAGGAATTTATATAAAAAAGTATTTGCTATTGTGTGAAATAAAAATACAGATTACTTTTTCAAAGACCAATTCCTGAGAGCTACTCTTTCTGTTTCCAATAATATTGCAGAATGATTTGAAAGAGAAACCAATAAGGAATTAAAAAGATTTCTCTACATAGCTAGATGAAGCTGTGGTGAAGTAAGATCTATGGTATATATTGGACAAGATTCTTGATATATGACTCAAGGAGATGGAGAAGAGCTTATTAATTATACAAAAAATCTATCAGCAATGATTCATAGTTATATCACAAAAGTTCCTGATTAATTGTAAAGACAAAATAGAACAACGAAAAAACAAGACAACGTTGTAACGTTGCGACGCTGTAACTCTGAAACGTTTATCATTCATTATTCTCCTATGCAATTAAAACAAGAATTAGAAAAACGTGATTTTCTTTATCAAGTAACTGATGAAAAAATATTTGATCTCTTTGAAAGAGGATGACAATCGTTTTATCTATGAGTAGATCCATCAGCAGATAGTATGACAATCGGAAATTTTGTCGCACTTATGCACGCTATACATTATATGCTCAAAGGAAACAAATGCTACTTACTAGTCGGAGGAGCAACAGGTATGATAGGAAATCCAACAGGTAAAGATAAAGAAAGAAATTTTCTCGATGAAACCACACTCAAAAAAAACCAAGAGGGTATACACAGCGATTTTCTCAGAGTTTGCGCCAATGTCGAAAAAGTGGCTGGGAAAAAACTCGATTTTGAAATAGTAAATAACTACGATTGGTTTAAAGATATGAATTACTTAGAGTTCCTGAGACAGGTAGGAAAATCCATGACAGTAAACCGAATGATGAACAAAGATATTGTCAAAAAAAGAGTGTCTGATCCTGACCAATCGATCAGCTATGCAGAGTTTAGTTATATGCTGATCATGGGCTATGATTTTTATGTGCTCAATAAAAAACATAATGTTACGCTCGAAGTGTGATGAAGCGATGAACGAGACGGTATCTTAGCAGGTATTGAAATCACTCATAAACTTGGAGGAAAACAAGTATTTGGCGCAACCAATAAACTCATAACTGATAGCACAGGGAAAAAATTTGGAAAATCTGAATGAAACGCCTTACGACTCAATCCAGAAAAAAATTCACCATTTGTTGTTTATCAGTACTTCATGAATACAAACGATGAAGATGTAGAAAGATATTTGAAATTATTTACCTTACTTGATTTTGATGCTATAGAAGATATATCTCATAAACATAAAGAAGATCCAGCACTAAGACATGGACAAAAAGAGTTAGCAACATATGTCGTTACCACAATATTTGGTGAACAAGCTGCAAAACAATCAGCAATAATCACCGAGTTATTGTTCTGATCTGATGATAAAACTATGATTATCAAGACTATGAACGATAGTGATATAGATGCATTGGTAGCGGCGACTGGAGGGATAAACATAGAAGGCGAACAGAGAATCCTTGATCTATGTACGCAGTCATGACTGACACAATCCAATGGCGAAGCAAAAAAACAAATACAATCCTGAGCTATAACAGTCAATGAAACCAAAGTAGATGACATACAACAGACCATAAACAAAGAAAAATCCATAAATGGACTGATACTACTCAGAAAATGAAAAAAAACCTATAAAGCTATAAAAATAGCATAAATTTGACAAAATCTGTTATAGACGCTATACTATACATGTTTATCTCATGTATATAGCATGCGTATCCTCCAATATATTTTCCTCGCATCACTTCTATGTATGGCTACAGCACAAGCCTTGATTGTAAGTGTTACTACAGCGACAACCGTAGAAGTCACAGCCATAAGTGATATACATTTTCTTACACCAGGAAACAATTTTCCTGGAATATTTGTTCGATCAGAACAACAAGAGTTGATCGATCCGCAAGAAATAGTGCTTGATGAGGCAAGTGTATTCTGTAATAAGCAAGTGAGGTGATTGTATTATAATAGCCAAAGATGACAGAGATTATATCCTATTGATCCACAGACTTTATCTTTGATCCAAGAGTATGACACAAGCTACGATGTACTAACTATCACATGATGATTGTTTACCGATTGTTCGTGATCGATAATACAATCTGGCACGATTGTGGGCCAATTAACATTTACTAACGCTGGTCAACAAACACAGCTTATTGCTGGTATATGACCAGTATATCATACTAATAATTATGCCCCTTTCTGGCACAATAGCTTCCAGTATGTAGCAGATATCCCGATAGGATATATATACGATACCATTGGAGGTGTATGATTTGTCGGATGATCGTTTGGTCAACACGAAAGACTTATCACAGATCTCAGTGACTCTACTCCTATAGTTGATCTGGTATCAGTTGATGGCGATAGTTATAGTATATATGGAGAAGAATTGCTAATGGCTAGCAGCGATACTACTGAAGATGAAGAAGAATGAGTTTCTATTATGCTACAGGGTATTGTTGGTAATACTACTAACATCACAACAACCCAATCACAAGATATCCAAGAAAACACTGCATGATTGTTTTTACAACCAACAAGTTTTACGGCTGCTGATATTGTTAATACACTCAGAAGAAAATCACGTCAATTGTGTCAATGACAAACGATAGCAACGACAATACTCCCATCCAGTACTGTTGTATGTGCCATATATGAGAGCTATAATCCAAGTCAAACCTTAACTATAGATGTAGCAACTAATCAACATGCCAACAAGACAATAATTGTAAAGAATGCAAATGTAGAACTTATTGGTGCCATGACAGCATCCAGTGATCCATTGCACATATTTATAGACAATGGAAATATTATTCGAGATACAAATGAAACTGACCTTGTGGCGATAGATACATATTGAGAATCAATAACAGAAGACGCTGTGACACAATGAATACTGTTAAAAGGGAATATATTGTTAGATGGATTGATGCTCCCAGCATCATGAGAAAGTTTCAGACACAAAACATATCTCCATGGAAAATTATTATCCTTACATAGTCCCACAGATCCATCAACAGAAAAAATCACTCATATCACCAGAAAATTTGGTCCAGGATATGAGTGATTTATATGACTTGATACAGTGTTTGGTTGGCGTTGTGATAGTGATACTAATATCTGAACAGATGGATCAGATTGTGAGAGTGCGATAGATCCATATGCTTCTGCACCATTTATTCTTATAGACAAACAGTATCATTCTACCTTACTGCAATAATTACGGATTGACAGTAATAGTCTCGTTTAATACATTTCCATAAAAATCTTCAGCAATGACTTGATATGATCATAATTCACTAGTTGTATAGCTAACAACACTGCCATCTATAGTATGCACAGTTTCTCCATCTTTTTGTAATGATCAACCAACAACATATGATTCGTCATCAACAATAAATAGTCTTATGTCATATGTTCCATCATTGTTGTTAACAACCCTTTGGCTATCTATGCGAGGAGGATTGTTATCAGTATTTATAAGAGTCATAGTTTGTGATGCAGTGTTTGAAAATCATACAATATCTGCAGCTACTGTTTTTATCACAACATCTCCTGCGGGAATAGTTTCAGGAATTGTTATAGTAACAGCATCAACGATATTTGTCCTTGCTGGACTATATCTATTTCTTCCTACAAGTTCATCATCCACAAATATAGATACTTCCCTTATCATTTTAGGAGAATCTACTCTATAGGTGATTGATGAATTACGTGCTATATCTCAACCAATTTTAGGAAGTATAATTTCTACAGCGATACGCTGATCTTCTTTAGGTATTCTGTCTTCACAGGGATCAATAGGAGTCGTAATAAATATATTGTTAAAATTGTATGTCGTAGCAAGTGCACGTTCTCTTGCTTCAGAAGAAAGGTCTTCCAACCATCCTGTTCCTGTTTCCATAGCTCTTGTTCGCCATAAACGAATATCTTCTAAATCTCTATTGTTTGGCATAAAGGTATATGGCTGTATAATATATCCATTACGTAGATCTTCGAGTGGTGTATATGGTCATGCTAGACCATTACACAACGCATCAAACTCTATAGGATTAGCACCCATATCTGTAGATCCTGGTTGGTTATTTGTATTTCCTCTAGTAGTAACAACAAAATCTGATGGTGTATTTTCTCAAACAGGAAGACCTGTAAGTTCAGATACTTGCATTTCTATAGTTTCTATAGGAGTAAGTGATTCATTTGCGATAAGATTATTTGTAATCAGTCATCTATAAAACGATCTCATATCTCATCATAAAACTGTTCCTCAAAAAGCACTTCTATTCATTGGTGCTCCATTAGTATTACCAACCCAAAATATACCAACTCTTGATGGAGTATAGGTTGCTATCCAACCATCTCTTGGGCGGTTTCCATTGGGAGTTTTTACATCAGATGTTCCACTTTTGGTAGCTAGTCTCAATCATCCAATAGATAGCATATTAACCCAACTGCTTGGCATATTACTTGTATTAGAAAGTATCTCCCATACCAATGATGCAGCAGCAGGAGTGATGACAGATTCGCTCGTTTCTACTTCTTTTTCGTACAATAAAGTTCCATCACGAGATCTAATTTCCAATATAGGATTTATAGCAACTCTTTCTCCTTGTCTACTAAGCTGACTATAGGCATCAGCTAATTCTAACATAGTTACTTCTCCAGCTCCCAATGCCATAGGATAACCATATTCTACATTATCTAATAGCGACTTTAGTCATAGCTGTTGGAGCCGTGGCTTAGCAATAGCTTCTCATCCTAGGGCAAGAAACATCTTCACTGCAGGAATATTTCTACTAAATGCCAATGCTTGTCTCAGTGGCAATAGTCCCATAAATTCACCATCAGCATTGTTTGGCTCGTCACCTCCTACATTAAATGGGATATCAAAGATCGGCGTATCAAGATTTATAGGAAGTTCCTGAAATCATAAAGCATAAATAAGTGGTTTGATAGAAGATCAAATTTGTCTTTTTCTTCTTATGATATCATTTTTCCCTTCGATATCTTCATTGAAATAATCAGTTGATCAAACATAGGCAAGGACATCTCCATTAGTCGAATCCAAATAAATCATAGCTTTATTGTTCGCCCCATATGTTGGAAGTTCAGATTTTGTTGCTGCAAAAGTTTCTTCTATCTGTTGTTGGATAGTCCAGTCAAGTGATGTCTTTACGATAAGTCATCATTCTTGTATGAGTTCTGTATCATATTCTTTTTCCAACAATTCTTCAATCCAATGCACAAAGTGCGGTGCTTTGATGGCAAATGTATGTGATCTAAACTTATAATTGATGGATTTAATTAGTGCATCTTGTAGTTCATCAGCGGTTATGTAGCCGTCCTCAAACATTCTTGCTAAAGCAAGATCTTTTCTTCCACTAACATACCTTGCTCTAAAACTAACTCATTCATATGATATACGAGTTTCACTGTCATTACTGATAGACCTTAAAATAGCAGAACTACTATCTCTAGTACTAAATCTTATATTTTGCATAGCACTAACAACACCTTCAAAGGCTTGTTGTTGTAGTCCAGTTGACGGAGCAATAATATTTCATTGAGAATCTGTAATACGAATCTCTCCCATAAGACGAGCCCTATTCCTGTATGGCTCATAAATACTTGGTCATTTGGGGATAGATGCAATAACAGCAGATTCCATAATACCAAGATTATTTGCTGATGTACCAAAATATGTTTGAGAAGCCGCTTCTATACCATAAGCGTTATTACCTAAAAATATATAATTAAGGTATAATTCTAGTATAGTTTCTTTCATTTTTCTACGTAATTCTTGGTTGCTTAGTCATCTGTTTTCTTTGCGTATTTGTGATTCAAGAGTTTTATCAAGTCTTTTGGTAAGGACCATTTCTTTGAGTTTTCTTGTTACTTTTTCTCCAAAACTTGTTCATCTATAGAGTAGTAGATTCATAACCAATTGTTGTGGTATCGTAGATGCTCCTTGTGTACTTCATCCAAGTGTTTTAAATCAAGCTCTTATAATACCCATAGCATCTAGCCCACTATGTTCCCAATAACGCTGATCTTCCATCGCAATAATAGCATTGATCATATCTTCCGAGATGTCATCAAAAGATACATATTGTCTATTTTGATCAAATAATTTGTATAATTCTTCTCCGTTTCTATCTGTAATAACAGTCGCTTGCGAAAATATCATATCCTTGATTGTAGACACATCTGGAAGGTCGTTGTATACATAGGCCTGCATCCAACCAAAGAGAGCAACAACAAAAGCTATACCCAGTCATACAATCCATTTGAGGATTCCTTTTTTGTTTCATTGAAACACTTTCCCAATATATTGGAAGAGCTTACCTGTTTTTTGTGATCATATAAGTGATTTTTTGTGAAATCCACTATTGGGATTGATTGGTTTCATCATGGTAGATAAGGCTAATAAGTAATAATATTTTTTGCTATAGTATCGCTGGCTAAAACGACAAGAAGACCCACAGGTCAACAATTTCTTACAATAGTATGTTATGTAGAGATCGTGTCAAAACCTGTAAGTCTTCTTTTTGTATCATTATAGTATATATATGCAAGCATTAAGGATAGATATATCCGATATCAACATTACTTATATCGTCTCGACGTCTTGTGACGACAAATTTCCCAGCATAGTTCATATCCTCAACAATCATTCTATCTCATTCGATATGTCTTACAACAGCCACGTGTCATGCACTTGATCTAATTCTACTGTAGACTGCAATAGCACCTACTCTAGGAGTCTTCCCAACAGAAAATCAAGCTGCCTGTGCATTTCTATACCATTGGTTTGCATTCCCACCAAATGGTCTATCTTGTTTTCCATCTACGACTGGTCCAAAAATACCAGGACTGATGATAGCTGCATACCAAGTACAGTATCCAGCATAAAATCCATTTTGTACTCTTTGATTATATGTCCATCTGGATATAATGCCATTCTGACTACTAGAACTTGTATTGTTAGTACTAGGAGATGTTGCACTTACAGGAGCAGATGCAACAGTGTTTGGATTAGAAACGTTGGCACTTCTTGTTGATGTTGTTTGTTGAGATGATCTAGTTACTACAGGCTTTTCTCTTACTATAGGTCTTGGAACAATTCTTTCTGGTTCCAACAAAAGCTTATTGCGTCATTCGGCAATAGATATATTGATAAATATTTCTTGTCCATCATGTAAGATTTCGGTTTCGTCTTGTATATAGTTAAGTGTCATAAGATCTTGTTTGTTCAAATCATACATCTCAGCAAACACTCAGATACTCATTTTTTCTTTCATAGTATAGACAAATCACTCTTCTTCATCAGTTACGATCAATCTTTGACCAGGACGAATAGAATTATTACCGATATTATTTATATTTTTTAAGTGAGATATCGTTGTACCAAATTTCGCAGCAATAGCGCCAAGACTATCTCAAGCCTGGACAACATACTGTAATACACCCGCTTCTTCTCACGCAGTCTCTATAATTTCCAGTTCACGAAGTTCTATACTAACATCGTCATTATTACTTTCTTGTGTAAAGATGGGATTGATAATAGATACTTGTTCTTCAAGGAAGAACTTATCTGCATATACCATCATATAAGCAAACAATACAATAACTACTAGTGAAAGTAAAAACTTTGCACCATTAAGTCCTTTGTGTATTGGCATAATTAAGAAAAGGTCTAAACTGGCGGAGAGAGAGGGATTCGAACCCACGGTACCGTTGCCGGTACAACTGCTTTCAAGGCAGCCGCATTCAACCACTCTGCCATCTCTCCCTGCACATTCGCAACACGAAAAAATC
>SKIU01000073.1 GCA_007116275.1 candidate division SR1 bacterium
AGTATATTGTCGCTGTTTCGTGCAATTCATTGACTATTTCTTAGTCCTAATGCTCGTGTTGCATAATTTTCGTGTGGATTGTCTTCAGGTATTGATCCATCTGGATTTATTCTGATGATTTTCCCATTATAGTAGTCAGGAAATTGTGCTCTCTCTGATTGTGTTGCATCACCTACGGTGATGTATAGCTTGCCATCAGGTCCAAAAGCAAGTGTTGTACCAGCATGTCGTTGTGCAGCCGGGAGTTGGTCGATGATGAGTGTTTCGTCTGTGAGTGTATCTCATTGATCGGTAAATCTTACAACTCTGACATACATATTTTCTCCATCAGTGTAGGCATATGCTGTATAGATATATTTGTTTGTATTATAGTTTGGGTCTTTGGTAATCCCCATAAGTCATTCTTCGGATCTATTGCTAATAAATGGAATAGTATGGAGTGGATCTGTATCGAGGGTATCATTTTCAAGTACTCTGATGCGACCAGCTCTTTCGGTAATAAGCGCTCTGTCCGGCGATGTCCATACAATCGATCGAGGTACTTGGAGTCCATCAGCAACTTTGATAATATCATACTGTATTTGTTCTTGTAGAGCGACATTATTTATCTGCGTGCTGCGTTCGGTAGTAGTCGGTTTCATATAGGAAAATATCCCGTATCAGACTATCGCTCCAAGGATGAGGAATGTGATTATTATGAGTTTTTTCATATGTATTGGTTTTATATAAAAACATCACTATGGGGATAGTGATGTTTGGTGAGATTGCAAGGGTAGTAATAATGTTTTAAAAATTTTTTATTATTTCTTTTTCCCATTTTTCTAGTTCTAAATCATTATTTTTGTATAAGTCTATAATTCTTCTCATTTTTTCTGCTAGTTTTTTGTGCTGTGTTTCAAAAAGAGGTATATATACCTGTTTAGTTTCTTCTAGGTAATTTCTGCGATTTTCTGTGTCAGTGAAGCGTAGGCATTCTATATTATGTATTCTATCAAATCATTTAATTTTTAAAGTTTTTATGTCTGTAGATAATTCTTTTATATATTGCTCATTGCTGATTTTTGTTACTCCTCTGTATTTGGATAATTTTTTAATACTCTCGGATACATTTTTTCAGAACTTTGTCTCTATACTATCCAAGAAAACATCTCTATCATCCCCATAATCTTCATAAGCATCATGTAACAATGCTATAATAATGTCATCTGTATCTCCATTTTCTTCTAATGCCTTCATAGCTACGGCTATACAGTGTCAAATATATGGCGATCCCTCCTTCCTTTTATGTTCTTTATGTACTGTTTTTGCTATTTCTAATGCGTGTAGGATTTTATCTTTATCTAGATTGACACTATTTTGTATTTTATGTATAAATCTAGACTCTGTCATTTTTGGGTGGAGAGTTGTTCTTGATCATTCTAATATTTTTTCTTTGGTGTTATCCAATAATGTTATCATATCATTATTTATACCCAATCTGACTACCTCCTCTTTAGATATTTTTGTGGCATTCTCATATAATGTTGCTAATCATGGTCATGCAACTCGTTCCTTTATTTCTTTATCTCGTTTCAGTATTCAGTGAATTGGGTCATCTATGACGATATCATCATTTACTTTGTAATATATTCCTTTTTCCATGTCTGGTGTAAATGAGTTAAAGGCCGCATTTGATTTTAGTATAGTCATTTTTTCTTTTTTTACAATATAAATGTATTTGGGTTATAGTCGCTTTTTGTTCTATTGTTATAATCTTTTATTGCTTGATCATTGAGGTTGTTTTGTATATTGTTTAGCGTTTTGACCAAGTTTTGTATGTCATTAAATTGTATACCGTATTTTACTCGCTCTGTTTTGCCGAAATCTATATCATTGGTTGGTAGTTCTCTTATGATGTCATAGATATCGTGTCAAGCTATTGTTTCTCAATTATTTGGTAACTGTTTTTTGTTTCGCTTATTTATATCCTTTTTTTTATCCTCATTTGTTAGTATCTTTGAACTTTCTATGTCTTTTATCTTCCTCTTTTTTAATATTTGTAATATATTGTTGTCAATTATAGTCCATCCTTTTCATACTTCTGATAAGTTATATATTTCTGGTGTAAATATGTATGGATTTTTGTCTATGATATTATCTAATGATAACGTACTAAATAAGCCAGGATCTTTTGTTTTTAGTATTTCAGGTATGTGTAGCTGTATTTCAAACACAAAGCCATTATCCAATTGTATATTTATTAGCATGTCTCTACATCATGCATGTCGTGGATTGTTGTTATCTAATCTGTTTTTATATTTTATTTGTTGTACAGATGGATGATGAAGAATGGTGTAAAATCATTCTTTCAGTTCTTCAACATTGTTGTATAGTAGAGTTGAACGAACTATGTCTGTTATTTTTTCTACTTTTCATCAATATTCAGCATATACTTTATCTACTATACGTGATTTCCCCTTTAGCGGTGCAACTATTGTAGATATCGCCTTTGAATCTATTCATATTTCTTCAATAATATTTTTGCATTTTTGATATTCTCATTCAGCCGTTTTAATTAATTTGTCTATTTTCCCTTCTATTGTTTCTCATTCAATTTTACTTTGTATTATATTGTTGTTTTGTTTCCTTTCCTTTTTAGTATTTCTCTATTGTTTATCGCATCCAATATAATTTGTCCTTGTTTGGTATATTCTACTTTTCAATTTTTTATAGGGACTTGTAGTTGTTTTTTTGCTAAGTTTATGGTTTCTTTTGTTTTTTGTTCTTTACTCTTCTCGTTAGATTTTTTATCTTCCTTGGTATCAGTTTTTTTTGGTATATTATTGTTTTTGGCTGTGGTTGATTCAGATCTATTATCAACTTCTTCCAAATATATGATATTTTTTACTCAGTTTTTGTTATGTTCGATATTTTTTACTTTCATAGGAGTATTTTTTTTGTATAATATATGATCCTCTAGATTAGGTATAAATAATTTTCACGTTTTGGATTCTATAACAAATAATGTTTTTCATTTAGCCCATCATTCAGCACTTTCCATATCTAAGGTAAAATTTGGAATCGCAGGATCTGCTATTATTGATCATATTTCTATCTTTCATATTGTTTGTTCCAGTTCAACTATATCTTTTCATACTCATCTATATATTAATCATGATTGAACTGGCAGCTTGTCTATCATTTCATTAGATAAGTTAGACGTCAACTGTTTATATACTGATAGTGTTTGGTTATTCCTTAATCAATATTGAGCAACATCTTGACTTCATTGTCTACTTCATAAAATACGATCTTCGTAGTATTTTAGATTTCAACCTTCATTATATGACTCCGTATAATAGTCAATCATAGGGTTGCTTGAAATTGACCATTCACTTGTCAGTAATGAATATGCTCTGAGATTCTTTTCGTATCATAAATTTGGTAGCTGGGTTACTTCTAATAAATATCGACTAAGTTCTGTTTTATCTCTTCCATATTTTTGGAATTCCTCTGTTGTAAGTTTATAAAAGCTTGATAGTATAAAATTTTGATACATTTGTTTATCTTTTATAATATCTTTTTTATCGCTATTCAAAAGCTTAATTTTATCCTCTAGAGTAGTGAATGGATCGATAATAATATGTCTATGCTCTATCAGGTTAGTTAGGTTTTTGATTCATAGTTTATTAATACTCTCTTTTAATTCAGTATGTTTTATAAGGCTACAGATATCTCAAATATCTAACGATATGTTTTTGATATTATTAATATCATTGATATTCAATATCCCATTTTCTAATAGTAGTTTTATGTTTTCACTTCTAGCTTCTATTAAAAATCATATATTATCCTTATTTATCTTTATATCTCATAATTTATGTATTTTTTCGACAATATTATTAGGATTCTTCTCTAATATGGTGAAGACATCCTTATAATTGACAAGAATATTATAATTTCATCATTCTATGATCTTATCTATATATTGTTTTCAATATTTTGTATTAGCAAATATCTCTAATCATTTAATAGAAAGTTTATGTGTTTCGATAATATTTTTCAGTTGGATGTTATTATTTACTATATTACTAATTCCTTGATTTACATTCTTAGTCTCTCTAGTTTCTTTTGAGTTGTCTTCTGTAGAAGGAGCTTCTTTGTTAATATCGTCAGTTGTCTGAGTATTTTCTACTTGACGTAAATAAATTGTTGTTGTTCCGTGTTTTGATCCTCCTATATTTACCACCTCAAATTCTATTCATGGCTCTATAAGCAATTCATGTTCACTTTTATTTAGATTCAGAAAATTAATATCTTTTGCCGTATTACTTTCAATAACTAATGCAATTTCATTTTGGCTCCCGCTCGACATACTCTGATGAATAGACTTATCGGACGATACAGACATTATACCTTTATCAGACCATGGCATTTTACTTTCTTTTTTTTCTATCATATCTTTCAAAAACTTATTGTAACCTATTTCATCAAAAATTAAATGCCTATGAAAAGTTCATTCTGTATTAGGTAGTTTATTTAGTCCAGATAATAAAGGATCTATTATCTTACTTTTCTTTCCTCGATTAAATCTCAAAAACTCATTTACATCATCAAAATCTGTTCATTTATATGCATATAATGCCTCCAAAATTTCTATAGATATATCATATTCCTGCATTATCTTTATCTGATTATAATCTATAAGTTCAGCATGTCTGCTTGTATTATATATATTCTCTATCATTGGCAACTCTGTCCTTAATATATTTACATATCCCTGACTCAATCAATTATAATCCACTTCTAAACTAGAAATATCTTTATCAGCAAGATAAGATTCATGATAATCTTGTAATATTTTATATTTTAAACGCGTTTTTTCTAAATTAAACTTAAACAAAATATTATCCACATATTTTTGAATACCACGAGCACTTTCTGGAATATAGTTTTCTAAGAAAGTCTTATTATTTTGTGTATAAAAGGAAATACCATATCTATGGTCAAAGACATTACCCATGTTAACTAACCCATTAATATTTGGGAAACTTTTATTTGTATAATCTCTTGGTTTATATGTTTCAGTTTCCCAATAAATATCATTCAATGTTTTTTCGGGCCTTTTGATATACTCTATATCTTTACGTATATTTTCAGGTAATGTTGTATTTTCGACTCAATTATTATATTCACTCCACAATTGTTCTTTTCGTCTTTGTGTTACCTCCGAAGATGGCTTTAATATTCAATCATAGATATCTTTCCAATAAGAAAGATATTTTGTTGAATTATATTCTGCTATTTTTTTAGTATGAGACTCTATATTCTCTTTTGCTTGTTTTATCTCTTCTTTTCTAGAATGGTCAGGGTATATTTCCTGAAATTTTGTAAGAATAAAATATAGATCTCATTGTGAGTAATTATTAAACTTATGCGGCAAACTACCCAAGAAAGAAGTAATTGTTATACCGTCCAATACTTCATCTACAAAACCTTTATCCATGTAATTAGCTGCTTTAAAGTCTATTTTTTCTATCTGTCCACAAATCCCCTTTTCCATTAATATCCTGATTTGATTCATATTAAATCAAGCTTTACTCAAAATTTCTACTCTTGTTCTAATTTGAGAAAAATCTATATTATAAATTGTTCATGGTGCATTATGTGCCTCGATAATTGCTTGATCCTCTTTAGGGGTCAATTGTGTACCCAGTAATTCAGCAGCTTTCTGTAATCTTTGTTTATCGTTTAATTTTGCATTTTTTCACACTTCTGTCTCTGATATTTTGGTTTGTGTTTCTGTATGTGCGGATTGGATTTGATTTTGCATATTTTTGGCATTTATTATCTCATTCAATATAATTTGTGCTTTTTGTATTTCTATGCCAGCTATTTGTGTATCGTTGTTAATTATATTTGTTAGAGTTTTTGTGTAATCTTCATATCTTTTCTCATCTTCTATGATCCATGCTATGGTTGCTGGTTTATTGACTGTGTTTTTTGCAACTTGTAGTGATCATTTTGATGAAACTATACCTGTGGTAAGAGCTGTCAATAGGGCTGTTGTTCAGAAGTCTGCTAATGTGAGAGATGTTTCTAGGTTTGTTCCGTGTTCTAGGTTAATATTTTGATTGATAATTCTTTCAACAGCTAATTGTAGAGATTCTTGTCATATCTCTTCTCCAACTTCTTTTGATATATTTTTCATAAATAGTTTCGCAACTAGTTTTGATCATTCTTTATTTCATAGTTGCTTTAAAATCCCCTTTATACTTGGGTTTCAAAAAAACATATCATTTGGTGCTATCATTTCTAGGCTTGATCACAATAGCGTTGCTCCTAGGGCATATTTTCGCGCTGTTGTTTTATCTAATCACTCTCATAGATACTCTTGGAATGTATTTGGTAATCCTTGCATGCTTGCCCATGTAAATAGTCATGTACGTCTTCCTATTCATTGCGTAATATGCACGCCAAACTTTGCTCATGATGTTGCGACTCATCTTCCTATCATTCCTGCTCCACTAAGCAAAACAAGCATATTTGTTACTTGGGATCCTAATTGCGCTGTTCCATTATCAAAATTTAGATTTCGTTGTCAATCTTTTACCGGTGGCTCTAACTGTTTTGATGATTGAGCTATTTTAAAGAAATCTGTTCGTTTTCTCGCCTTGTCTATATTTGCGTGTGTGTGATGTTCATCCCTATATATAGATGTTATGAGAACTCATAGTCATATTCAGACTCCTATGGTTGCATCCACCAATCCATTTCGTGCTCCTACCGCAGTACTTAGCGTAGCATATATTCATTTATTTTTTGTTAACTTGCTGACAGAAAAAATAGCTGTTGTAAATATAGGATTCCCCGCTCATAGTATAAAACTTAGGGCTGCAGCAGTTTTATTGTCTGGATTTCCTATACCTTCTCGTATTTTATTTGTTTTTTCTTGGCTTTGTTGTTGTTCTATTATTTGTTTTTTAACTGCGGGGAATATAAAGCTATTTTCTGTATTTCATTGTATTTCTTCCTGCACTTTTTCTATTAAGGATCAACATCTTTTCTGTAGTACATATATACTTTGACTTACTTCTTGGTTATATTGGATATATTTTGTTATGGTTTCATTGCTTATATTTAGCGAACTTTTCTTTTCTTCTATTTTTTTGTTATAGTCAGCCATCCTTGTCATGGCTTGTGTTAGTCATGGATAGTCTCTTTGCACTGTATTGAGATCTTGTACTGTTTTAATATATCAGTCTAATAATTTTGGGCCATATTTTTTTGTTGTTTGTTCGTAGGTTTCACTATAGAGTAGTGTGTTTTCAGTATGTCGCATATATTCATCTATACTTCCCTGCGTCTCGTCTTTTGGTTCTGGATTTTGTGCTAAGTATTCTATGCTTTTGTTTATTTTACTTTCCTGTAACTTTTGGCTTAGTTCTTTCTCAAATTTTTGATAACTTTCCCCATGTTCTGCAAATTTGTTGTTTCATAAGTATCACCTATTTTTCAGTATTTGTTCGCTTTTTGTATTGTATCTTTGTATTAGTTCTTGATCTCTTTTATATCATGGATATTGGATGGTTTCTAGAAATGTAAATAATTTTCCACAAGCATAAAATTCCCATCATCAAAATATTTCTCACTTTTTTTTGATTCACCATTGATCTTCATGTTCTATTTCTTCGTAGAATCAATATTTTTTTAGTAGTTGATTGTTTTCATTTTCTAATTCTTTGTAATATTTTCATGTTGCCCAGATAATACTTTCATATTTTATATAATCTTGTAGCACAGACGGAGTTTTTTCTGCATACTTTTTTTGTATGTTTTGTATTAGTGTTGTATATTCGCTATAATATTTGTTTTTTACCCAATCTATTAGTTTTTTAAACTCTATGCCATGATTGTGTTCCAGTCAGTTGAGGTTTGGCTTTATTGTTTCTGGTTTGGATGTGTTGTTTGTTGTTAAAAAATTATTGTTGTTAGTAAATAGTTTTTTGTATAGTAATATTATTTGATTTTCATTTTCTGTTTTTATTCTTTTCTGGTTTATTTGGATGTATTGTTGTTCGAGTATTTCCTTAAATGATTTTGTTATATCTGTTTCGTAGTTTTTTAATTGTTTTTGTGTCGCATCTATATTTTCTGTTTTGTTAAAAAATCAGCTTATCAGTGCATTGTGTAGTTCCTCAGCAGATATATTTCTATTATTATTTTTGTCAATTTGCTCTAATGCCATCTTCTAGAATATATCATCTAAA
>SKIU01000038.1 GCA_007116275.1 candidate division SR1 bacterium
CATTTGTCGCTATAAGAATAATTTTTTTTATTTTTTTACCCGCAGGCAGTGACTCTAGCCGACGTAAAATAGCAACTCATCAGCGAGAATGTCATATGAGTATAGTGTTTTCATCAGGATTTCCTTTTTCTAATTCTTGTATTCGTTCTTTAAGTACAGGATTCTTAGCATTTGGCAAAATGGGTGAGTATACTGTTATGTTATTGTCTTGCATAGCATGGATAAACTGCGGATATCGGTTTTTGCTTGGATCAGTATCCTTCCCATGCAATAGAATTATTTTTTGCTTTCAACTTTGTCCTTGTATCTCTTTCGCTTTTGTTTTCACCACATTCTCCTGCATTTTCATTCCTCTCCCAGCAGGAGCATCAGGCATAGTCACAACACCAGTGACCTTAAATCTTGGATCTGCCTGCAGTTTTTCCAAAAACGGGACACCAATAGGTGCCGAAGAACAAAAAACAACTTTGTAATAGTGGGGATCATAAATAGTGTGCATGCCTCCTGTACAACTAAAAATTCTCTGTGGTATCTTTCCGATACTCTGGAAAAACCCATATCTGTGTAAACACAATTTACCATATTCGCTACAGTGTGGTTCATGCATACAGACGCGACCCTTGAGCCACAAAGAGGGGATTCATTTATCGGGAGAGAGGGTATGTTGATATAACCATACGAGTGCTAATGCGATTTTTGCCAATACTCGATCTATCTTTTTTACCAAGTACATATTCATTGACTTTTGTATAAAAAGGATTATAATTATAATGTAATTATATACTTTAATTGTACAAGTTTTGTTATGAAAAGCAAACATAATACTCCATCGAAAAATATCAAAAAGCTAAGAAAATTACAAACTACGCACATATTTTTTGTAAGAAAAGCATGAGCTGTATGATTATATAATTTATTTGAGGAAGAAAATGTAAATTATATATGGTGAGTACAAGAACAAGAAGATAAAAATATTACATTTACGACGATGGATTTGGCAGTATCAGTAAGAGAAAAGACAGGTGATACACTATTAGAAAATTTCACAGAAATAGGTCGTGGACAGTTGATGGGAGAGATAAATAGCGTAGGTATAAAAGATAAGAAAATGCAAAAATTTTTGAAAAAACATCCTCAATATGCACAAGCATTTGAAATAAAACTAGATGAGATAGTAAGGAAGACAGAAGAGTTAGAAGAAAGATACAATAACTAATAATCCATAGATTTTTATAATGATATTAGTATGCTCAGAGTGTAAGTAAATTAGCATAGATGCTATTTTGCTGTATAATTTATTCTGTGCTTTGTCTATGTCCAATATATATCTATTTACCGGACAAGAACGTTATTTGCTCGACCAAGAACTACAAAGACGAAAAGATGGATTCATGCAGAAATTTGGTGAAGACACTATTTTTGTCTATGGTCCAGAAAATTTTGAACCAGGAGAAATGATACAAAACTGTATGGGTGGATGATTGTTTGTCAGCAAAAAAATGATTATCATAAAACACATACCCACTGACGGTTTTCATAAACTACCCGCTAAGGCACAAGAAGAGTTTGTTGATGCATATACCAAACAAGCTGCCAACATCTCTCCTGATACTATTGTCATATTTGTATCCTACAAACCAGATAAAAGGGTCAAATTTTATAAGTATCTCCAAAAAAACGCACAGATAAAAGAATTTAATACACTGAGAGACTCACAACGCAAATCACATATCCAAACACGATCCAAAGGTCTGCAATGGGAAGCTGATGCACTCGATTATTTTCTTTTGCAAGTGGGATCGGATATGTATCGTTTGCAGTCAGAACGAGAAAAATTGCGTATGTGGACACAAGTACACAACAAAAATACTATCAACAAAACAGATATAGATACAGTAGTATTTGGACAAGTACAGGCAAATACCTTTGCACTTTTTGATTATTTGTTTACAGATGTAAACAAGGCACTTATACTTGTCGATCAAATGCGTGATGACGGAACCAATCGAAATGAAGCAATAGGTGCGATGTATCGAGGTATAATATTATTTATTATGATGGTCGATAGTCATCGTGAAGGTCTCCGTGACCCGAAGTCTATCAGTAAACGTATCGGCTATGCGCCCTTTGCTGTTAGCAAACAGTATGGTCGTATACAAACCTTTGTACAGCAAGAACAAAATATCAAAAATATATACCAGTGACTCATCACTATCGATGAATCGATAAAAACTGGAAAACTACCCGCAGAAGCGTTTTGGATTCGCAGTAAAGATTTATTCTATCACTATGCATCATGAAAAAAACCATCATAGCGATGCTCTTATTGTGGGGATTTTCAGTGATGTCTGTCACTGCTTCCTTATACACAGATAAGATGTATTGTGAGCTATATCCTGATGGCGTACAGATTACATTGCAACAAGAAGAATGAACATATCTTTGTACACAATATTTGCAGGCAGTAAATACCTTGCTAAGAAAAAATATCGATGATCTACTAACCGTCCAATCATATATTAATCGTGGGCAAGACGTAGGATATCGGATGGAGGTAAGAGAGATACTCAGAGAGAGGTTTTTGTATATCGATGCATTTAGAAAAAATATAGAATACACGATGAGTTTGTTTGAGTCCAATATATTTACCAGGCTAAAAGACTACTTTCGAAGTATTATAGCAGATTATTATTATACTATACAAGATGAAAGAGATAGTCGAGATACTGAAAATTTGCCCGAATACCATACACTAGTAGAAGAACAAATCCAGATAATAGATGCGATAAGAGAATCAGAAAACTTTGATGTCTTTCTTCCGCTCATCAAAGAGTACCTTTATTTAAGAAGAGAGTTGTTATGAAAATTTGAGTGATAGCGTCATGAGCAGATATGCTCACTATCTGGAAGTTTCTCCACGGATACGATCACGAGTATATCATCCATTATGATGATTTATTGCGACCATACGGTGACAAACCAGCAAAACTTGTGCAGTCAGTCATTGCCGATGCTACACAAGTACTACGCGCAAGATGATGTGAACAAATTATTCTCCCACCAGTACGAGAACTGGTTTTCCGTGGAGAAAAAAATATCATGCCATTGTTCCAATCTTATGTATTCGATTATTCTTTGACTCAGTCGCTGGTCGGAAAAATAGGAGTCATCGGGGATTGGTCAGATACCCAAGTAGCACAAGATGTATTTGAGTCATTGACGCAAAATTATACACTGACTGATAACCAGAAAAACACCAAAAAATTTCATTTTCCTTTCGCACGACGAGTCAAGGAAGTGCAGATGCGAAAATATTTCCTTACAACACTATCGTATTCAGATCCACTTGTTAATAGAGCTGTGAAACACGATCTACGTTACTTCAAAGATGCCGATGTCGATACCCTCATTCCATTAAATTATGGGTATTTTAATTATCAGAAAACAATAGCCAAGTTTTGTAATTATAAAAAATGTCGTTTTCATAAGTTAGAGAAGCTGGAAGAGTGTTTCGTGAAAGTCACAAGTAGTAAGATACAAGATGGAAGTTCTTGAAGTTTGAAAATTGAAACTTGAAACTATTTAGTAACCATCCTCTACACAGGTCAAAAAGAATTGCTCCAGAGGCAAAAGAAAATCATGCGATTACTCCAGAGAGGGAAAGGAGTAGATGTAGTTTGGGAGAAAATATAGTTTCTTGGATCATCAGGGGCTATATATTTTTTTTGTATATTTGAAGCCGGGTGGAGAGATAGAATGGTATTAAAAACAAAAGGCGTACACAGAGTGTCTGGTACGCCTTTACCCATATATTATTGGTTAGTAATATTATTGGTTAGTAAGATCTAACCAATCTCCTTCTTTTTGTCTAGGAAGCTTTTTTATCGCTCCTAGAGCGATTTTTTCGAGGTGTTCTGCCTCGAATCCATTTTGGGACCCGAGGCTTCTGCCTGCTGTCCACAATGCTAATGATTCCTCATCTGATAGGCCATGCTGGGCACACCAATTTTGGAATATTCCACTGAGTTGTGTGAGGGTGTGCACCTCACCCTTCACACAAAACCCAAATAAGGGCAGTGTGTAATAATGTACTTTTTTCATAATTTTTTGTTTTAGTGAAAAAATAGTATATCAATTCCAGAGAGAGAGTCAATAGTTATTTTTGATATAAAAATTTGCATCTTGTGAAAGAATACGATATAGTTATATAATAATAAGAAATAAGAAGAAAAATCTTGTACGGTAAAAAGGTGAAAGGGGTAATGTTGAGACTCTTAAGCCTTTTGTCCTTTCCCCTTTAAACACTTTACCATTCATCATAAGTTCCATGTCCATATTCTCCAAAACAAAACCCACTTGGATCCACATAGCCGAACCCACACCAGAACAGTTGCACGATATCGTAGAAAAATATGATCTGCATACTATTGTCGAAGATGATCTCTTGTCTGGCATGATCCAAGATAAAGTAGATAGCTATGATGATCACCTGTTTATGGTAACACACTTCCCCAAATATAGCAAAGAACAAGACAAATATTATGCCAATCCATTGTTTATCTTGGTTGTAAAAGATGTTATCATCACCGTTTGCAAATCACCAATCACTAAATTAGAAATTCTGCATCAAACATATGAAGACGGTGAAACTGACGAAGATGATATGCTCGAAAAATCACCATACTATATCGTATACAAGGTAATGGATACATTGTACGATAAGACACTTTTGTCCTTAGCGAGATTTAATAAAGACATTCAACTACTCGAGCAAGATCTATTCTCGCGCACCAGACTCAATACCAAAGTCTTGTCTGATCTTCTTGTAAAAAGACGTAATATTATATTCATCACACATATGCTTTCACCACAAGGAGATATATTGGCTGAACTACAAACAGCAGTACTCAAGATACTCAAAGAAGATGGTGATGTGTATTTTGAAGATTTGCAGTATAAGTTTGATAAGATCATGCATACAGTACAAACTATAAGCGAAAATGCTCGTTCATTATCGACTACCTACAATGCACTAGCAAATATACAAACTAACTCAGTAATATCATTGCTAACTATTTTCACCGCATCGATAGGTATCTTGACGATGATAACAGGATTGTACGGGATGAATGTACAACTCCCATGACAGGATAATCCATATATGTTTATTATCGTTGTATGATTGATGGTACTTGTTATGTTCACTGGACTGTACATAGGGAAAAAAAGAGATCGACGATAAAGGGATTTCTGCTTGTATATTTTGCTAGTTTGACTATACTTTTTGTGAATATCAGAGCTGTTATAGATTTTATTCCATCGCTTTGTTTGCGTATAAGGTGATAGCATAAAATCTATGCGCTGGTATTCATATTTAATTTATTATATTATATCACATGATTAGTAAACGTGAGTTCACTGTCCATGAACATGATTTTGATGTACATGGAAAAAAGATGAGTTTCCAAAACGGAAAACTTGCAACCCAAGCAGATGGTTCTATTGTTATCCGTCTCTGAGACAATGTCATGCATGTTGCAGCAGTACTACAAAAAACAGCAAAACCAGACATTGATTTTATGCCACTGATGATTGATTTTCGTGATAGTTATAGTGCGGCGGGTAAAATCGGAGGAGGGCAATTTAGAAAAAGAGAATGAAGACCATCAGATGCAGTTATCTTATATGCAAGATTGACTGATAGAGCATTACGTCCTATGTTCCCAAAATGAATGATCAATGACACTGTTATTACCATGACGCCATTGGATATAGACCAATCACAAGACCTTGGTGTAATGAGTATCATAGGATGATCCTTAGCGGTAATGGCTGCGGGAATTCCTATGGATGGCCCAGTATGAGCTGCTCGTATCTGATATAAAGATGGTGAATATATCGTTAATCCAACAAGAGAAGAGTTGGAAACAGGTATGGGAAACCTTATCGTCGCAGGAAAAAAATGATCTATCAATATGATCGAATGTGATGCCAAAGAAATCCCAGCAGACAAACTCAAAGAAGCATTCAAGATTGGACAAGAAGAGATCAACAAAAGTTGTGATATGCAATCAGCATTTCTTGCAAAACTTACTATCACTCCCAAAGAAATCACCTACAACAAACCTTCCGAAGAAGTTATCGCACGAGTATCATGAATCATAAACAGCGAAAAACTCCAAGCGATG
The DNA here is from genome assembly GCA_007116275.1 of candidate division SR1 bacterium. Lineage (GTDB taxonomy): Bacteria > Patescibacteriota > Gracilibacteria > Absconditabacterales > Absconditicoccaceae > SKIU01. The sequence continues at coordinate 6,189 of SKIU01000038.1, forward strand.
ACGGGTAATGGGAAAGTACCATTTAACGATCTATACTATACATACGAAAAAGAAGTTTTAGAGCTTGCTGAGAAAAAGATCGCAGAAGATACTGATGGACATTTTACACACAGTAAAGTGAAGATGGCTGTTTTTACTGTTATTAAAAGATTTATCAGAAATAGAACTGTTGCTGAATCGATAAGAATCGATGATAGAACACCAGATGATATTCGCCCATTGTATTGTGAAGTAGATGTATTGCCAAGAGTACATGGATCAGCATTATTTCGACGTGGAGATACACAAATATTGTCTACGGTAACACTTGGTTCTCCTGGTGATACAGAAACACAAGAAAGTATGGAAGAAGATAATATCAAGAAACGTTATATGCATCACTACAACTTTCCGCCGTTTTCCGTTAATGATGCGAGAGGAATGAGAGGTCCAGGAAGAAGAGAAATAGGGCATGGAAAGCTTGCTGAAAAAGCATTGGAGTATATGATACCAGATGTCGAAGTCTGTCCTTATACTATCAGAGTTGTATCAGAATGTATGGGATCTGGATGATCAACATCTATGGGATCTGTCTGTGGATCGACTATGTCATTGATGGCTGCAGGTATCCCAATCATTAGACCAGTAGCAGGTATCGCTATGGGACTTATGAGCGAAACTGATGATGACGGTAATATCCTCCAATATAAAGTTCTTACTGATCTTATGGGAACAGAAGATTTTACCGGAGATATGGATTTCAAAGTAGCAGGAACCAAAGAAGGAATCACTGCTATCCAACTTGATACCAAACTCAAAGGAATTAGTCTGGATATCATTTTTGAAACGATAGATAAATGATTGGTTGGTTACAATCAGATCATGGACTTTATGTTGCAGACTATCGAAAAACCAAGAGACCAAGTTACCCAATATGCACCAAATATCCATGTCATGAAAATCAATCCTGACAAAGTAAGAGAGGTGATTGGAAAATGAGGAGAAACAATCGACAAAATCATCGAATTATCTGGTTGAGTAAAGATCGATTTCCAGGCAGACGGAACATGTTTCCTTACCCACACAGATCAAGAAGGAATCGACAAAGCTATCAAACTTATCGAAGATATCGCTGTTGATCTCGAGATAGGTGTGCCATATGAATGAACAGTAACAAGAGTAGAAGATTATGGATTGTTCTTATCCCTTCCTAAGAAAAAATCAGGGATGATGCATATCTCTAAAATCGGTCAAAGGTTTGAAGATTCTCTGAGTAAGCACTTCAAGATTGGTGATACGATGAAAGTTAAAATCACCGCTGTGGATGATAAAGGAAGAATTAATTTAGAGAGAGTATTATAATAATATATTAAACTAAAAAATCCCCCGCATTAATAGGGGGATTTTTTTAGTTGAGATTCGGAATTATATACGTTTTCTCAAATGATTCAAGTGATTGCATATATTCTTGGTTGGATTTGCTATAACTGGTATCTATGATTTTCTCAAGGATGAGAAAGAGATCGTTATTTACTCATATAGCATTAAGTAAATATTGTACTTTTTTATCCACAAGTTCAAACGGAATATCTTTTTCCATAAATTTTATTGTTATATATATAACTAAACAACCACACACTTCCCACTTTCTATATCATCTTTCACCTTCTTGTACTTGGTATCAGCAACGATTTTTCCATCACTATATTTGACCGTAACGATATCATTTGGCCTGAGTTTCTTCTTGGTGTTGGTATCAATAACAACAGTTGGTCCTGTATCTTGTC
>SKIU01000046.1 GCA_007116275.1 candidate division SR1 bacterium
CAAATAAAAAATACTCCCACTTTTTAGTAGGAGTGTAGCAATTTTACTACAGCATACCTGCCTACCGACAGGTAGGCAACCCCTACCAAACAATATGGCCTGTGGTGGTTGTTGTGGTTGTTGATAATGCAGAATATTTCATACACACAATATAAGCAAAAGACCAAACGAAACAAGAGAAAAAACCACAAAACAAAATCAAGGGTTTACAGTTTACAGTAAACTGTAAACCCTTAGCCTAAAACACAGTACAAATAAAGAAGAACAAATCACAAAAATATAATCTATAAGATCGGACTTTATACGATCTAGATCTATATACACAACATGAAAACTAGCATAACTAAGCAATCTGCACGGGAGGGAAGATTGTTCGTATAGATTAAAACAAAACCAAACGTAAGACTATAAAGTCCTAGATTTTTTTGTTACTTTCGCCGTGAGCTTGTCTGCCTTTGGCAGGAGTAGCGAGGAAGTTCCCTCGGGGTATTGGATCAATGCCAAAAAGTAAAAGAAATAAAGAAAAAGGAGTTAATTAAGAATTAAACCACACTACTAGTTTACAAAATACACTCCATACACAAGCACCAATGTAATCACAGCCATCACAACAGCCCATATCATAGTAGCATTTTTTCCTGCCCAAATCTTCGATCTCACAGTAGTAGCCATCTGTGGAAATACAAGTAACAAGATACCTTTAACCAAAGACAAATACCCCAACAATGTAACCACAATAGTCCAGTCTGCAGCCCATGTACGATAGCTACCTACGATAAGTATACCAACCAACATTGCCATCATTCCACCGACATACATCCAAAGATTGCTCTTCAAAAATTCTGTGTTTGCTTTTTCATACATCCCAGGAGCCACAAACATCCCGATAGTAACAGCAGCAAAAACCGGCCAAACAATTTTGGCAATCATAACAGCATTTTCCATAATTATATACGATAAAATATAAAACAACAAAAAAACCGTATACAAAAGATACGGTTTTAACTATGTATAATATGTGTATGTGTTTGATAGCGGATGATATGTTCCATGACAACATTAGAAGAATAAAACACTTCTCGTGTGTTGTTTTATACTTTCCTACTTTTTAGATATATCGTATTTTACACTTATTGCAAGAGAATAATTCGGAAGATGGGGGATTCGAACCCCCGGTACCTTGCGGTACACACCGTTTCCAACGGTGCGCGATCGACCACTCTGCCAACCTTCCAAAAAACCAATACCTAACTATATAAAATCCCCTCTCATTTACAATAAAAAATACCCTAACATATTAAAAACTTAAAGTGAAACGATGGGGAAAATGTAATGATGGACTTTACACTGTCTGAATCCAAAAAAAATAAAATCCTAGCCAATCCAATGTAAGCAATTTGTACACAAAGCGCCTGCCTACCGCAGGCAGGTTGGAAATATCTTATTAATTACAAATCAACAAAAATATTAAACAACACGGACTTTACATTTGTCTGAATCTAAAAGACTAAATGTGATAGCTATTCCCAACCAAACAATCCGACTAGGACCCCGTGCAGCACCAATTATTATAAAAAATAAATGTAATTGGTGCGGCATGGGAAGGAGGATTGTTTGTATACACAAGATGAATAACAAACTGAATAGAAGACTGTAAAGTCCTAGATCTTTTTGTTACTTTTTGGATCAATGCCAAAAAGTAAAAGAAGTAGAGAAAAAAGAATTTTTTACTTTTTAGTCGGATCTATCCCACAAGGCAACTTCTTCACCCAAAACAAATACCCATTCACTCAGAAAAAAACCAACGCCATCACCACAAATATCACAATCTTGCTCCACCTATCAGCTCATTGTAACAACATCAATATCATCATAACCAACGACCATCCTCGCACAAAAAATCTCACCTCTCACTTACTCCAACCCAATCCCAATAACCTATAATGCAAATGCGTATAATCACCCTTGAGCGGATTTTTACGTAAGAAAAATATCCTATGTACACCCACCCATATCGCATCAAAAATAACCAACGACAATGCAACAACCAACGTCCCTATCTTCGCACCACCGACGATCGACAAATATGCTAAAGCAAATCCAAACACCATCGTCCCCAAATCTCTCACCAATCCATACGGCTTATATTCGATGACCGTATACACCAAACTCAAAAGAAAAAACAACAACGCAATCTCCCATACCCATTGCAAAACTAAGGCATTATCAGCACTAATAGCAGTATAATGAGGTAACACAACCAGAGAAATAAGCAGCACTATCGTCAAAAACCCGATACTCGACACACCACTCGCCTGCCCATACACACCATCAAACCAGTTGATTGCATTGATACAAAGTAAGGATCGAACTAAGAAAAATCAGACAAAAACAACAAATGGAATAGTTATCACAACTCATTGAAACACTCGTTCATCCATTGCCAGACCTCACAACCCTATCGCAAGCACCGCAGCCAAAAGCTGAGCAAGCAATCTAATCCATGCAGGTAAATCACGCTTACCACGAATATACAAATATTCATCAATTGCAGTCACCACAAGCAATACAGTTACTCATGCAAACAATCATTGAAACAGATCCATCATCCACCACTGCGGGAAAAACAATGATACAACAATCACAAAAATAGCGTACAACACCAATCACTGCATAGTAGGAACGGGGTTTCTTTTTGTAACAATATCAGCACCAGGTTTATCCAAAATCCCCAAACGAGAAAATCATCGCAATCACAATCACGCCAACAAAACAATAACTATCCCAATCCATAACCACGCCATAACCATCCACACAAACTAAATCATCATTGCAACACAAACAAGAAACTGTACAATATCACCGTACTTGTAACTTTCCACTTGCAACTTTCAACTATTTAAGAGGGTAGTGTCAATGGTTAGCACATCGGTCTCCGAAGCCGATAGTATAGGTTCAACTCCTATCCCTCTTGTATAATATCGTCATCCTGAGCGAAATGAACGAATGTGAATGCAGTCGAAGGATCTTGGGGTTTATAAATAAGATTCTTCGTTGCACCTGCCTACCAAAGACGATCTCCTTACAAAATAACAATAGCAAAAAGTAAATAATCACAAATACTTACAGCTTGTAACTTTTAACTTGTAACTTGTGTTTCATGAATAAAAACACCAAATACAAAGTATTTCTCGCAGATATCGTCAATAAATCGATGGCCATAGAAACACTCGAAGATAGAATGAACGAACTCGAAAACCTCGTGGAAACATACGGTTGAGTTGTTATTTTAAAGAAATATCAAAGAAAAGATACCCCCGATCCCAACACCTACATCGGTTCAGGAAAATTTGAAGAAATCATGGAAGAGATGAAACAATCTTGATCCAACCTGCTCATCATCGGAAATGTCCTCAAACCCGCACAATTATACAAAATAAACGAACTCCTTCGTCCAATCAATGCTATCGCTCGAGATAGAGTAGATCTCATTCTCAAAATATTTGGCAAACACGCACAAGAATGAGAAGCAAGTCTACAAATAGAACTCGCAGCCATCAAACACATGTGACCAAGAATCTATGGTATGGGTATGGAACTCAGTAGACAGTGATGATGATCCAAACTCGCAAGAGGACAAGGAGAAACCAACACCGAGATTATGAAAAGGCACTTGAAAGACAAGATTCTCAAAATAGAAAAAAAACTCAAAGAATACGAAAAGATGCGCAAACTCCATAGAGATTTCAGAAAGAAAAAATGACTGCCAACCGTAGGTATTGTCGGATATACCAACGCCGGTAAATCATCACTCCTCAACGCAATGACTGACAAATGAGTACTAGCAGAAAACAAACTCTTTGCAACACTAGGAACCAACGTCGGAAAAATACGAATTATGAAAGATCCTGTCATGGGCACAGGAAAAGAAATATTACTCAATGACACTATATGATTTATCAGAGACCTACCACCCAAGCTCATCAAAGCATTTTCATCCACGCTCGAAGATAGTATCGAAAGCGACATACTCCTCCACGTTGTCGACGCTGGAGATCCATTTATCGATGAAAGAATACAAGTCGTAAACCAAGTATTAGATCATATCGGAGCGACACAACCTAGAATACTCGTATTCAACAAAATAGACACTATAGACAAACAAACAAGACAAAAAATAAGCAAGCGCTATAGTAATGATGAACAACTACGAATCTCTGCAGAAACAGGAGAGTGACTAGACGATGTCAAATCCCTCATCGCAGATAGACTTGTATAATTTTAAAAAAAAGATAAAAACTAAGCAAACGCTTGCAACTTTAAGTTTATCCGCCTAGGCGGGCTTGCAGCTTTGAACTAAAATTTACTTCGTAAATTTTTCTATGGAACTCAAGGTCTACAGCAACGAAAAGCATAACAGGTCCAATGTACGATACGTTCTATTCTGACTCGTAACCGCTGGTATCCTAACATGATCTATCGTTTATCAAAACCGAGCAGGAGCCATATTACTGTTCTTTCTTCTGGGGGGATACTTCTATTTTTCAGTAAAAAATAGTGAACCAACAACGATGAAAATTATGGAACCATGATTACAAGTTGGAAGAAAAATATTTCCACGAAGTAGCTTACAATGATTTGCTTTAGAGTTTGATCCTGAAGCAGAAAAAGTACTCAATATTGTTATTGTTGGACACGATACTCATACTATCCACACTATCCACGATGAGCATGAAACCCTCAAACAATTTGTCGATAAACTCAGTTCCTATACACCCATGCTCGAAAAATACAAACAAACATCACGAGAAAAACTGCTCAGAAAACTCAAAGTTTAAAAAATAGCTATTTTGATCCAGACATATGGAAGATAAACAAATCATATCAACTAACAAATACTTTATACTTTTCACTTTGTACTTTTCACTCATTTATGTCCTGACATAGACTCGTCATCAAAGACGCTTTTCGACAGTTATTAGGAAGAGTTTTAAGTGCTCTAGCAGGTTTTTTGGTTATAAAAATTATGTCACCTTATCTTGGACCATTAAGATATGGAGATTATTCTACTATCCTCAAATATTTTGCCATATGGTCTGCATTAGCAGATTTTTGATTATATGTCATAGCAGTAAGAACACTCGGACGTCTCAGAGAGTCAAATCCAGCGAAGCTCGCAAGTGAATATGGTAAATTTATCGGTGCGAGATTTATCAATATCGTTGTCGTCTACACATTTGCACTCGTTCTTGCATATCTTTTGCCAGCATATACAAGCAACCCCTATCTCATACGATGACTACCGATAGGGATGGCATTTTCAGCTACCTTTATGGCTGCAGGTATCGTACAACTTCCCCTCCAATTATTTTGGAAGATGGAACAACTCAGTATCGGTTTAGTATTAGCAAGAATTAGCCAAATAGGAGCATTAGCAGCTATCATATATCGACTCTATCCACAGATGGTTTTCGATTGATCACCTGTATCCAAGATAGCGTTTTTAGCCATTATGGGAACCGTGCTTCTCAGCGCCCTAACCCAATTTGCCTATGTTTTTTGGCAGGCACACAAAATACTCCCCATAAACATACAATTTTCTCGACCATTTATCCGCAATGAAATCCAATCCAATCGACAATACGGACTCGCCTATTGCTTTAGTAGTTTTCATACCTTAGCAGTCTTAATATTACTATCCAACTACTATCCGACAGTACAATGATTTACCTATACAGGAATACGAGCCCTCGCATTAGCATTGATCGAAATATTTCTCATCGTACCAGCAGCATTAGGAAACAGCCTACTACACAAAATAGCATCATATACCGCAGAACAAAAACGCAAAAGTTTTGGAAATTTCCTCCAACTTATCTGGTGGATAGGATGTATTATTGCCGTTAATCTCTTCATCCGAAGTGGCGACATCATACGTATCGTTTGAGGTGAAGATTTTCTCTGAACCAGTCGATCCAATCCAGGAGCAAACCAAATACTCCCCTTTCTTTGAGTGGTATTAGCACTAAGCTTTATCAAACAAGTCTACAATTATTTATTCGTCGCCCAAGAAAAACAAAACGTTCTTTTATGAATCAATGTCATCTGAGTTATTATAGGTCTAGCAGTCGGATTGTGGGCGATTCCACACTATGGAATCATAGGTGGTATCATCACACAATTAACGCTAGAAGTCGCATTTGTGCTTGGAAGTGTATGGATAGCATATAGACACAATACCCTTCCATACATCTCACGAATAAAAACCTGATTAGTGACAATTATAGCTTTACTGATAGCATATGGATGATACATATACATATATCCATACAGTCACAATATAGGACAAATGATACTCTACGCAGGTATAGGAAATCTCACAATCATGGCTGTATCCTATAAATATATACGCAACTTAGCACGCTGACTCACTACACAATAAAAAACTTACAACTTTTAACTTGTAGCTTACAGCTAACATGAAACTCCTAGCCATAGAAACTAGTTGTGACGACACGTCCATAGCTGTTGTAAAAAATAACAACAATCAATTTCTCGTAGAAGAATGTATCGCCTATTCACAGATACAGGACCATCAACAATACGGTGGTGTCGTACCAGAAATAGCATCCAGACTCCATGCGGAAAAAATCACAGCACTCTTGGATCAAATAGGAGAAGATACGATCAAATCTTGTGATGCCATAGCCGTTACTACACATCCATGACTACCGTGATCATTACTTGTAGGAAAAACAACTGCCAATTTTTTATGATCATTATACAATAAACCCATTATTGAAGTCAATCATATTCACGGCCATATATTTTCTATTCTCCTAGAAAGGTCGATACAAGATTTCCCTTTTCCACGAATCATATTAACAGCATCCGGCTGACACAATGATATATACCTAGTCCAAAACACCTCAAACGCTGCAACGCTGCAACATTGAAACGTTTCAACGTGAAACTTTTGACCTCTCACCCTTACAAAACTCTGATCAACTCTCGACGACGCTGCAGGAGAATGTTTTGATAAAGTAGCAAGAATGCTCTGATGACCATACCCAGGAGGCGCACGAATAGGAGAAAAAGCAAGCCAAGGAAAACCCAGAGACGACATCCAGTTCAAAAGAATACGACTAGCCAAAGACGAACACAACTTCAGCTTCTCAGGGATGAAATCCCAAGTCCACTACCTCCTCAAAAAACGAGAAGAAAAACAAAAAATCACAAAAGATCTTGCAACTTGAAACTTGCAACCTTGAACTCTTTCAGATCAAGACATCTGCGACATCGCCTACGCTTTCCAAGAAGCCATGGTAGAAATACTGGCCAAAAAAGTAATAAAAGCAGCAATAAAATACCAAGCCAAAACCATAGGAATAGTGGGATGAGTATCAGCAAACCACAGACTTTGGGAGTACGCAAACGAATACAAAGACAGTAAATATCCCGAAGCATTACTCACCAAACCAACCAAAAATCTCTACTCCACCGACAACGCAGCCATGATCGCCGCCGCCGCTCTGATAGAAAAAATATAAAAATAACAGTTCGTCATTGCGAGGAGTCGAAGACGACGCGGCAATCTTAGTATCCCAAAGATCGCCACGTCAGTCATTACATTCCTTCCTCGCGATGACGAGGGTGATTCAGACAAACAAAAAAAACTCCCTCAATTACTTGAGAGAGCCTTTTATATACGAATAGTAAACTACTCTTGTTCTGTAGTTTCCTCTTCGGTTATTTCTTCTTCTGTAGTTTCTTCTTCAGTTTCTTCGTCTCTATCTTCTTCAGTTTCCTCTTCTTCAGCTTCTTCATCAGTGTCCTCTCCTTCCTCTTCTTCAGCTACTTCCATTGGTCCTTCATATAAGTTAGGAGTAGATTTATCTACTTCTACAAGAGTAGCCCCTTCTATCATTTTAGCAACATC
>SKIU01000092.1 GCA_007116275.1 candidate division SR1 bacterium
AATAAGCCAGACAAATACTGACGATCTTTTTTTGATAATACGCCAATAGTTATATCGCTAGCAAAACGCTGCACAAAAGCAGCAGCAAAACGCTTCGGTAAAGGACTCTCAGCGAGTATAGTGCTAAGTCTCTTTTTGGGAGAACGCATACTCGCATCCAAGAAAAAGGTATTCCATACCGACGCATCCATATCCTGAAATGGTTGAAAATAAGCGGTAAGAGGATGTGTTTCATCCACAGTCTCAAATGCAGTATATGCAGCAAGCACAAATGTCGCTGGTCATGATATACCAAAGTGCGTCAAAAGAACTGGGCCATGAGTATCTTTATCAGTACCATCACCAAGCCTAACACGAAGTACTGCATCAGCAAAACTTAAACCAGAGAGTTCATGCATCCATGCGTCTGTCGTCATGAAACTATTCAATGACGGTCCTAGGGGAGTGATACTATGCCCACAGGCAGCAGCAAACGAATAGCCATCACCAGTAGAACCAGTATGTGCATATGCATTCCCACCAGTCGTCAAAACAACAACATCAAAATCATAACTATCCTTAGCAGTATCCACTACAAATCCATCATTCTCAGGCGTAGCCGAAGAATCCAGTTTAGTATAAGTTAATTTTTCTACCCCTTCTTTAAAATGAACAACAACTCAATATTCTGCAAAAATCTTCTCAAATACTCACACGACATCTTTCCCATTATTGGATATAGGAAATACGCGCATATCATCTTCTATCTTCAATGGTACTCCATGATCCTCAAACCACTTATAGACCTTTCTTGGTCCAAATACTGCCAATACATCTTTGATAAAGTCTGACCCACGAATATACTTATCCAAGAAGTCTTGTTTTTTATAGTAACCAGTAGTCACATTGCATCTCCCACCACCACTAATGAGCACCTTATTTCACAACAAACTATTTTTTTCAAAAACATGAAGCTCATAACTTCAGGGAGAAGCTTGTTCACAAATACTTGCCGCTGCCATCATACCTGCAGCTCATCATCAAACTATCGCAATACGCTTCAAAATACAATAACATACAAAGGTAAAAATAGAGCAACTCCGTCATTCTGAGCGAAACCCGACTTATCGGGTGAAGTCGAAGAATCTTGGGATTATAGAATAAATTATTTTTATACTTCTCGTCCTCCGTCCTCGAAGTGACAAACATGAAAGCAAAAATCCAATAGCTAAAGCATACTGTATATATTTCTCCATAAAATCCCAACTATTCGTCATCAAAAATTTGACAAAAAAATCCTTCATACATATAATAAATACTGAAATACATTTTATCCCTAATTGATATACATACTAATGAAAAACGATCTTATGAAAATCCTCAGCAATTTTCCAACTATCGACCTTGATCAACTCAATGCAAGTGCAAAATTTATGGAAAGAATAGAAAATAAATATATCGTCGATAGCCAACAGCTACAAGATTTTTTCAAAAAAGTACATAAAGATTACTATATCTTACAAATAAAAGATAAGATTATTTTTTCATACCAAAACATGTATATGGATACCAATGACTATCATTTTTATCATGAACATGAAAAGAAAAAAAACAAAAGAATAAAACTAAGAACCAGACAATACATGGATAGTGATATGGCATTCTTCGAATACAAACAAAGAGAATGAACACTCGTACGCAAGTTTAGATACCAATGTCCTACAGAACATCACGGAAAGATGACCAATGATGCACACAAATTTTACGCACAACTTGTGAATGAGTTTAATGAAAAACATAATAAACATCTTGTTTCACCATCAATTAGCACCCATTACCAAAGGATCACCCTCTGTAGTAAAAATAGTGATGAAAGAGTGACTATAGACTTCAATTTGGAGTTAGGAGACCTGAGAAACCCAAAAAACAAAAGCAAAACGTTTAAACACTTTGCCATTATAGAAAACAAATCATCACACAAAACAACAACTAGCCACAAAATATTGAGAGAAATGTGAATCCAAAAAGCTAAAAGTTGTAGCAAATACTGTTTAGGAGTATATTATTTCAACAAAGCAAAAACACGAAAAACCTTTGAACATACGATCAAACACATCGAATCTATGCAGAAAACAGCGATCAAAAAACCAACAAAAAATGCAAAGAAATTAAGCACACTACAAATCCCTATGAATCACTAATCATTTGCTTTTCTTGATAATACTGCATCAATCATCTACTCCCCACAGTAAGCTGTACATGATTTTCAAGTTGAAGTTTTTCTACCCAAGAAAAAATAGTATCAGTTTGTAGCGCCTCTATTTCCAAGAGAGGAGGGATGCTGCGATACATATCCATATCAAAACACACACCCTCATGCGAAAATGATATTCTCTTTTTTTCTTTATGACGATATGGCATCAAACCAAATCATAATAGAACAAACAAAACAAACACTATATCAGCAATAATAAATTCGTTCTCTACCATAAGTTTAGTATTACCACCTTTCTTTTTCTGTTTAAATGCCAAAATACAGACAGATCATTGAAATCTCAATCTCACCGAATATTTTTTACTATCAAGTAGTTTATCAAAAGTATCAAAATATATATCATATATATAACCATCAAAAGTTTGAGTTGCACCATGTTGCACAAGAAGATTTGTAATCACCAATGGATCAACATCTATTACCTTCAATTCTCTTTCTAGCATAATATAATGACAATATAAAACAGATCTCAACAGACACTAATCATAAGCAACAATAAGTCGAGAGTATTTACACAACAAAAATTTGACAAATTTTGGTAAATTGTATAATATTAGAGTATAAAAACAATAGTAAATACCGAAAATCATTTTATACACTAAGAAAAACACATGAAATTAGATAAAATACCCACCACAGTACCCAAATGAATCAAGAAAAAGAAAATCAAAAAAGAAACAAAAAAACTCATACGTAGGATGAGAGATCTACAACAAATTATGTTTGCACAAAATAAATACAGTATGCTCATTATTTTCCAATGAATGGACGCATCAGGAAAAGACAATGCGATCAAAAATGTATTTAGTGGGCTCAATCCTTTAGGATGTAATGCTACACCATTTGCAAAACCCACAGAAGAGGAGTATGCTCATGATTTTCTATGGAGAATACACGAACATGCACCAGCAAGAGGTATGGTACAGATATTTAACCGTTCCTATTACGAAGATATTCTCGTACCAACAGTCCAAAAAACACACAATACCAAAAAAATAAAAGCAAGATACGATGATGTTAATAATTTTGAGAAGTTACTAGGAGACAATGATACTGTTATTATCAAATTCTTTCTCCACATCGGGCAAGAAAGACAGGAAGAAAAGATAAGAGAAAGATTAGTCCTCAAACGTAAATTTTGGAAGTTCGATCCATCTGACATCCAAGCCCGCCAAAATCGATCTGAGTACCAAAAAGTATACGAATCAATATTTGAAAAATGTACACTCACTCCACGACATATAGTACCTGCCGACAAAAATTGGTACAAAAACTATATTGTTGCCAAGACTATTGTGGATGCCTTTGAAAAGAAAATGAAACTAGAACGACCCGATATTGAAGAAGAGGAAGAAATTTATCAAAAACTCTATACTGGGAAGAATAAGCACAAAGAACTTGTAACATTATCAGCCAAACAAATAGAGCAGTTAAATAAAAAAATGAAAGAGAAAGAAGAAAAAAAGAAAAAACATAAAAAGAAATAACAAAGACCATATGCAACCAAAAAATATTTCGATATAATCGAAATATTTTTTTATATCTTGCAACAAATATATTTTTCCCTATTGTGAAAATATATCTTTTATTCTATAATATATCATTTTTGATGATAAAAGCAGTCATCTTTGATCGACATGGAGTATTTGATAAAGTAACTAGGCAATCAATGAGAGAAAAAATTGCATCATACACAGAGCACAAAGATGCAGATGACGTAAAAGATTTACTCAAAAAACCACGACTACAATATGATGCAGGAATTTTGAAATCAAGCGATTTCTGGGGAATTGTACAAGAAATATTAAAAATCAGTCCAGAACAGACAAAATCTTGTAAAGACTACTTACTCACAATACAACCCATACAAGAACTTCGAGATATTATACCAATATTAGCCAAGTCATACACTCTAGGGATATTGTCAGATTGCCCACCAGACAAAAAAGAAATCATCTGTAAACAATACCAAGATATAAAACTATTTCCTTACATATTTCGATCATGTGATTACAGTAAGACCAAATCACAATGAGCAGAATTTTTTGAAATCATGTATATGTATCTACATGAAAACGACATCATCCAAAAACCAGAACAGATTCTTTTCGTTGATGATACGTTAAGTAATGTAAAACAAGCACAAGAACTATGAATAATGGCTTGTCATTTCCAAAACATCAATGATCTCAAAAAATTTATCCATCGATAATAACAATCGTCATTGCGAAGAGGAGCTACGCGACGACGCGGCAATCCAGGATTATATAAAATCGAAAATCTAATTACTAAAGGCTAATATTTATCACTCACCCATATAGCACATGCTAAACCTTATAAACCAATTCCCATCACAACTCGAAAAAGCAATACAAATAGGAGAACAAATAAAATTAACACAAGCAAAAAAACCCATAACCAAAGTATGTATAGCATGACTATGATGATCATGAATAGGTGCAAGTTTAGTTCGCGATTATATATATACACACTTTTCTACAATCATAGAGGTAAGCAAAGATTATAATATACCAAAGCGAGTTGATAGCTACACTCTTGTTATTATCAATTCATACTCAGGAAATACAGAAGAAACCATATCAGCTATGCATCAGGCATTAGAAAAAGACGCCAAGATAGTGGCCATCAGCTCTTGAGGAAAAATACAAAAAATAGCCAAAGAAAATAACTGCAATCACATACAAGTACCTACCTGATTTCCACCGAGAGCAGCACTGGCATACTCCTTAGTACAGCAACTGTACATACTACTATTTTTTGGATTGATCAATGAAGACTTCAAGCAAGAACTCACCACAAGCATAGCACAACTCAAGAAAAACCAAAACACTATCAAAGAAAACGCCAGAGAATGAGCAAAACAAATACACAACACACATCCTATTATATATATAGCAGGTGATAAAGAAGCAGTAGCAATCCGCTTCCGTCAACAACTCAATGAAAACGCTAAGATTCTCTGTCATCATCATGTTATACCAGAGATGAACCACAACGAACTTGTCGGTCGAGCATGAGCAAACCCAAATCACAGCGTATTACGAATCCAAACAGCATATGATCATCATAAAGTAATACAACGTATGCAGATAAACAAAGATATCATCAAATCATATACCGACAAACAATATGATATTATTGCCGAAGGAAATAGTTATCGAGAACAGATCTTATATCTTATCCACTTCACCGATTACATTAGTGTTTATCTAGCAAAAGAAAGAAAAGTTGACCCTACCGAAGTCAAAGTCATTGATTACCTCAAAAAATCTCTAGGAAAATAATACTACAAATGCCAATAAGTAATACCATAAACATTTAATTAATATCATAACCGATGAAAATCATTATTTTTGGGGATAGTATAACATACGGAAAACGAGATCCAGACGGATGACGAGTACATCATTTAAGAATGCGTATTGATACAGAACACAATATACCCAAACAAGAAAACATACAAGTATACAATTTATGAATACCCTGAGAACTATCCATAACCATGCTAAAAAGATTTGAAAATGAATTAATCAGAAGAATAGAAGTAAAGGAATGAAAACAAGAAAAATCTATTGTAATCATTGCTGTATGAATCAATGATGCCAATGGATCCAACCGAGTCTCTGACCAAAAAACAGATACGAAAATATTCCAAAAAAACATACAAACACTTATCAAAGAAGCCAAAAAATATACAAATCAGATATCCATCCTTGGATTAACGCCGATAAATGAAGAAAAATTACACGCAAGACGAAGCGAACACAAAATAGGATCATTTCTCAATACAGATATTTCTCACTATAATGATCTCATACAAGAAGTAACACAAAGCCAAGAAGTTCCGTTTATTGATATATTCTCATCACTCATAAAAGATAAATGATTTATGAATGATATGACAGACGGGATACATCCATGATCCTTATGACACCAAAAACTCTACACAACAATAAACCAACATATAGTAGACACATATAACATATAAAGAGATAATACCACGATTTAGAAATTACTATTGACAATTATGTCCTCCAAAAATTACAAATACCTTCTTCCTATCACTGCGTTTTTTATCACCATTCTTTTGGTATCAAACATTACCTCAACTAAAATTGTAGACCTCAGTTTCCGGTGAATACCAATTATCTTTGATGGAGGAACATTATTATTCCCGCTCAGTTACATATTTGGAGATATACTTACCGAAGTATACGGTTATAAACAATCCAGAAAGGTAATTCGACTCTGATTTGCATCAGCAGCCGTGATGTCGTTGTGTATTATGACTATCGGAGCACTGCCGGCGGCAAGCGACCGACCATTTCAAGCAGATTATATGAATATTCTCTGATATACACCTAGAATCGTAATAGCGAGTCTCATTGCATATCGAGCAGGAGAATTTTCCAATTCATTTGTTCTCGCAAAGATGAAAATATGGACAAAAGGAAAACTCTTTGGTGTGAGAGCCATCGGATCGACAGTCGTAGGGCAGGGGATAGATACAATGCTATTTGTATTAATTGCATTTGCAGGTTCTCTACCACGAGCGATTATCCGAACTATTGTAATAACAAACTATATATTTAAACTACTTATAGAGGTTATATTACTCCCTATAACCTATCGCATCGTCCAGTACCTCAAGAAAACAGAACACGAAGACTACTACGATACTGAAACCAATTTTAATCCATTTCTGATAAAATAATGCACTATACTATCATTATCTGATCGCACCGTAAACAATCACAATCCACGAAAGTAGGAAAATATATTGATTATGTACTTACACAATTAAAAGATACATCAGAGACCTCTATCATTGACCTCAGAGACAATCCATTACCACTATGGGATGAAGATGGAAAACACAACGATATCCGAGAACCCATAAGAAAAGAATGTGAAAAAACAGATGCCTTTATCGTAATCACGCCAGAACGAAGTGGTATGGCGACACCAGCGATAAAAAACTTCTTTCTCTATGCACAACCTGAAGAATTTGCAAATAAACCAGCATTACTTATTGGAGTATCCGCTGGTAGAGGAGGAGCCTATCCTGTTGCAGAACTTCGTATGAGTAGCTATAAAAACACACAACTATGTTATATCCCACAACATATTCTAATTCAGTGAGTCAATGATGTACTCAACGATACAAACCTCAATGACCAAACAGAAAAACACGATGTCATCATCAAAGAAAGGATACAACACTCCTGCAACATCCTCGAACAATATGCTCTCGCTCTCCAAAAAGTCAGAGCAAGCTGAGTATTAAATATAGAAAAATTTAGAAATGGAATGTAAAAAACCACCCCTAAAATTTATTACAAACAAAAAACCACTCTATACTGAGTGGTTTCTCTTTTCTTTTATATTGAAATTATTCATTTTCCATATTACAGTATTCCTCATAACATGCATCCAATACTTCATTTTGTCCTTCAAGTGATAATTTTGCCACAGCAAGCAA
>SKIU01000012.1 GCA_007116275.1 candidate division SR1 bacterium
AATACTCACTCCTACTCTGTCAAAGGCCATGATACCATGCATATGACGGAATATCGGTGATGTGACATAAATATTTTTGGGTGTACGCACAAAGAGATATTTGTTTGTATCTATAACTAATCAAAATTGCTGTTCTATGAACGCTTTTATTTGCTTCTGGACATCTGATCCTATACTGAAATATTGTTCTGAATTTCTATCCTGTGGGCGTTTGATATTTTGTAATAACATGCTCTCTTTTTTACGAAATTTAGCGACGAAAAATCCTCCTGTCCCCTGTTTGTGTGGCCGACAACGGATACAATGTGCTGCTATCTTGGGGTCAATAATTTCTTCATCACGAAAATTTGTCACGCCCTTATCGGCCATAGGCAATATCACATCCTCTAACTCTAAGATATCACCATATTTTTCTAGGATATCTTGGATGTTTTTTTCGTTCTCAATAGGATTGAGCGTACAGGTAGAATAGACAATCGATCATCATGCTTTACATGCTTTGATTGCAGATATGAGTAGCATATGTTGGGTGCGAGCGATTTTTTCGACAGTAGATTGTTTCCATCGTTTGAATGCTGAGTCTGACTTAAAACCTGTCCCCTCTCCACTACAAGGAGCGTCGAGCAATATTGCATCAAAAAGTTCGGGGTAATTGGTTCCAAACATCCCTCCGTTATACTTCGTGATGACGGTATTGTAGATCCCTGTTCTAGTAAGGTTTGACCCTAAGGCTGGTATTCTTCTTGCATTAAACTCATTGGCGACGATGAGGGTGTTTTTGTTGTCAGCAAGTGCATAATCAGCCAGTTGAACTGTTTTTCCACCCGGTGATGCACACATATCTAACACTAAACCATTATCAGGAATATCCATAAAATGGGGCGATGTAGAAGCAGCTAGTTCTTGCATATAAAAAAATCCTAACAAATGCAAAAATGTCCTTCCTAGTGGAATATCACGATCTTCTCTATCGATATAGAACATATCTTTGAACAACGAAAATTGTGTGGGTGTCAATGTCCATCACCGATCCTTAGTTTTTGTAATAAAGGTATCGACATCCATACGAGAACCGAGGATTTTGATAGTTTTTTTGAGTGGTTTGTGCATACTATCCAAAAAATCTTGCACTTCTTGATCCGAAGAAAAAAGTGAACGCATCGCGTCGAGATAATCTTGTTGTGCCATACATTAGAGGAAATAGATGAATGAAATTATTGTATAATAATATCTTTCAAATACAAGTTATTTGGATACTCAAACAAGATTTCAATCTTTATCAATCTCTAGTCAATTATTTCCGAGCAATTCTTTATTTGTTTGTATAATATTCTCTCATGTTAGAGTAACTTGAGGATTATGTCATAATAATTTGCATACAGTAGTATATTTATGATATCAACCATTAAACCCAGAAGATAAACCAGTTCATTTATCTCCCTTTTCTTGGTGTGATTGTATTATATTCTCCAATTTTTCCTTAATAAAAATCCACATCTCATCAGGCAAATATTTATAACATTCTACATATATATCTTTTCGGTTTGATCTATCTTGTGTTTTTCGATTAAGTATAGCATTTGCAGTTTGATATTTGTATATCAATGGATGGTTATGTTTTATACACTCCATAGACTCCTTGAGACGATCCACTAGTTTTCTAAGATTATCAACTGAAAGATATTGTCGTAATTCTAAAGATAAGTTGTTAATATTTTCTCAGATTAAAGACATTACAAAGACGTTGTTTACATCATCTTCTATATACACTCCTTCATTGAGTATGTTATCAATATCTTCAATATTATTTTCTCGTTTTTTTATATCATCATTGCGAGTATATCATTCTCCTGGCAATACATTGCCAGATAAACTCTCAAGAATATGTTTTTGAGCTGCTAGTTTTGTATCTATATGTCTATATAATTGCTCTAAATGAGAGCAAAATATCTGTTGATGTTTAGGCTGTAATACCATATTAGATTATTTTAGCTAAAACACACTTTATTATACATCAAAACAACAAAAAATCAATAATAATTATACTATATATACAGACAAATTGTTTTTATATCTGATGGATGCTATTTTTTGAGTGATTTGTGTATACTATCAAAAAAACTTGCACTTCTTGTTCAGAAGAAAAAAGTGAACATATCGCGTCGAGACAATCTTATTGTGCCATAGTTACATAACAATGTTAATCATGATATTATCTGATCATATTGTTTGATTAGAATATTATTACTACTAACAGGAATATGTTATGGGTTTTTATTGCTTTTTGAATGACTTAGGCTCGATCTTCAATAATTCACATATTATAGCATACTTCTCTTGTCATCAGCCAAGTCACGGACTAAGCTTTGCATGCAAGGATTCTAACTTATTGTATATAAACTTCTGGAATTCATTAGGAAGATATTGGTAATGATCTCATTTGATTGATATTCGACTATATGACTCCTCATCAGATTCACATTTATCAACTATCTTCTTGTTTTGCCATGCACGTAATGCTTTAGCTATAGCAAGCCTTGGTTGATATAATCCATCTTTTGACATAGGGTAATCTCTATATGCAATTATTTCATTTAAATAGATTTCGGGGATGTACTGCCACAATGCTAATGGAATATATTTTAATTTCTGTGCAGTATTTTCACACAAATCCAAAATATTTGTAATATCTTCGACAGCATACTCCTCTTTTTTGAATATGTCCGACAAGCGTTTTTTTTGTTTTTCTAGCTTTTCAATTCTTCACAATGCTTCTTTTCAAGGATTTTCATTTCATTGTAGAGCTTTTTTTCTTCTAGATATACTACAAGTGAATTTGTTAATATAGCTTTCTACCGCATCCCTAAATATGTCTTGCTTATCTCATACCAAGGAATTCATCATGATTTTTATGGATAGAATATAAAACAATATTTACTATACACCAAATACACAAAAAATCAATACAAAGTATGTTTTATTTCTCTTGAAGTAAGATTATTGTACTATTTTAGCTCTTTTTTTGACAAAAATTATCTAGGTGACTATACTTATGGTACATTTATTATCTCTTTGAAAGAATATACCATATGGACTATACACAATGTCTCCAGTCACTCTATACACAATACCAACAAGATGCAGCACAAGCTGCCAATATTTCCAAACTTACATCTGACGCTCGATGAACAAATAAGGCTAGCTGTATGCAGGAAATAGGATCTACGACCAACATTCGCCAGCACCTGGAAGATTTTGATGCTGGGATAATTGATCTTGATGTGAGTCAATCTCGTCTACAAGAAAGCACTGTTCATCAAGCCGCTCCCACTGCTACAGAAACTGCATCTAGTGCTCGAGGCGGGATGGTGTTACAGGTACTATGAATTATTATATTACTTTGGATTATTTGGAAATTTGTCACTACATGACTCAAGTTTCTCTATATATTTTCCAATAACCATAGAATCAAATACTACAAAGTAACACTCCCAAGATCAGATGGAAAATCAGACCGTGAAGAACAAAAAGACCTTGCTAAAGATATGAAAGAGAAAATCGGTCGTATGACCCAGGTATTTTCCAATCTCACAAAGTTATGAGAACTAAGTTCATGGGATATATTTATGCGCTTTGTTTTTAAAAAACCGAGAGTATCATTTATCTACCGTTATGAGGATGGAAAATTATTTTTTATCGTTTCTACATATCCGGAATACGAAAGTGTATTGCATAGTGCTATCGGTTCACAATATGCAGATTCATCAATTGAAAGCATCCCGAAGCCGAACTATTTTGATAGGAAATATCATGAGATCACCCCACTAGAGTCTGAAAAAGATTCGGTCTATACTATCAAACTCTATAAAAATGCAAGCGATGACCAGATAAATAATATTATCGATGCTATTTCAGGAGTATCTAAAGAAGATACTGTGAGTATTGTTATGACCATTTCACCATTGAGTGAAAAATGGAATGAGGACACAAAGAAAAAAGTAAACAGACTCTATAAAAACTTGCCTATTGAAGGTAAATGGTGATTATTAACAAAACCATGGAAACTTATTAGATTTATTTTTAGATGACCAAATAGCGAAAGCTTCAAAGACGAATCTGATATACAGATGGTACGTATGGTAAAGGCTAAGGAAGATTCGATCAATGGTATGGCAGATGAAGCTGGTGCTCCTGCGTTTACGACGGGACTTATGATTATCGTATCCTCTGACAATAAACAAAGAGCAAGACAATCTATGAAAAATATCATTAGTGGATATAGTGTTTATACTGATCAATATGCCAACGAACTTATACATCCTACTACTGAAGTTGATTTCATTCCGTTTATTGTCAAACCTATTTGGAGATTGATAGTTACTTACTGTATGACATATATCTTTTATCCATCTAACTCGTTCTGAGTCAATGAATTATCATCTCTCTTTCATTTTCCCACGAGAATTTATAACCGTTCTGATGCTATAGAACGAATGCAATACAAACTTATTGCACCACCCAACACTCTCCCCAAACTCAAAGAAGACAATACCCGTTTGATTAGTGGAATCGTAGCAGAAAATTACAAAAAATGAGTGCTATCGGATATACTACGTGAAGCTAAATACGAACATGACACTAATGTCGGAGACTTAGTTACAAGGGAGGAAAAAATTGTTCCTTTTGATTCGCTGTCACCGATGCAACAACAACGAGCTCAGATCGAATATGATGAGAATGGCACGAAAATGTGAAAAGTACAGGTGGAGAAAAAACAGAAATGATACAAATTATATAAGGATGGGATATTGTTGTGAGTTAATATCTACAGAAATAAACTCACTCCTGTCTATATGAAGAAAAATGACAGAACAAGACACCAATATATTATCGGAAAGTCAGGTACTGGTAAATCAGTATATATTGAATCACTGGCAAGACAAGATATCTGGAATGGTGATGGACTCTGCCTTGTGGATCCCCATGGAGATCTTGCAGAGTGATTGTTGCAATATATCCCCAAAGAGAGAGCAAAGGATGTTGTCTATTTTGATGCTGGAAATGAAGAAAGACCTATGGGACTCAATCTTTATGAAATCAATAGTCTTGATGAAGCTGATAGAACGGTTAATGATGCAACAGAAATATTTTTGAAGATGTTTGGACCAGAGATATTTGGTCCACGTATTCAGGAATACTTTAAGTATGGAAGTTTGACACTACTCGAAGATTTTGATGACAAACCAACACTTCTAGACGTTACAAGACTCTATACTGATGATGCCTATAGAGAATATAAGACTAAAAAAGTAACCAATGCGGTTGTGAAAAACTTCCGAGAGAAAACATATAATGCTATGGGAGATAGAGAAAAACAAGAAATTATACCATATTTCTCTTCTAAATTTGTATCATTTAATACAAACAGGCTTATTAGAAATATCATCGGACAGACACATTCTGCCTTTGACATTGAAGATATTATGAATAATCAAAAAATATTGATCATTAACCTCTCTAAAGGAAAAACAGGAGAGCTTAATTCACAGTTACTTGGTATGATTATCGTATCTAAGATATATAATGCTGCTATGGCACGTGCCCGCATGGATGAAAAAGATAGAAAAGATTTTTATCTGTATGTAGATGAATTCCAAAACTTTATATCAGGGACATTTGCGGATATTCTTTCGGAAGCGAGAAAATATAAGCTTTGTTTGATCATGGCTCACCAATATATCTGACAGCTTGAATGATGAGGATGAAATAATATCGGACAAGAAAAAGGTGGTAAAAGTGATGTAAAAGCAGCTGTATTTGGTAACGTGTGAACAATGATGTCATTTAAAGTCGGTGCTCCTGATGCTGAATTCTTAGAAAAAGAATATACACCTACACTATCTGCACAAGATATTATTGGTATAGCAAATTATAAAGCATATATAAAACTCAACGTCAATAACTCCACTACTCGTCCATTTAGTATGAATAGTATCTATACACAAGATTATAGAAACAAAAAGATTTCAGCTATTCTCCAAAAATACTGTGCCAAAAAATATGGAAGAAAAAGAGAATTTGTTGATGCAGAAATTAGTGCAAGAATGGGGCTTGGCGTTGATGAAGCAGGACTTGATAATGTGGCCGCTAAACAAGAGACAGATAACCAAGACACCAACAAATCAAGTGAAACACAAAATAATCAAATATCAGTCAATGAAGATCAGAAAGAAAATACATCAGAATAACAATATCTTCTTGCATTATGGCTAGGATTTTCTATAGTGCAAGTAATGATATTATTTTATATATTCATTTTCCTCCTATGCAAATACTCAAATATGGAATGATAGGTGCCTTACTTGCTCAATGAATTTACCTCATCAATGGAGATAAAGAACTAAAGAAAAAAATCAATGCATCATCATGATGGAAGCAACGAAAAAAAGTGTCGTCAAAAATACATGCAGAAAGCAATGAAGTTGTGAATAAAGTACAAGGTATTGATTATGAATCACAACGAAAACACATTAAAGAAGTTGCTCATGAAAAAGAGAAGGATTTGCAAAAACATATCAAAAAACTACAGTGATATGCAGATAGTTTGTGAGAAAAAAAACTCAAAGAGATTATTAATGACATACAATCAAGTTCTGATGAATTCGTTAAAAAAATACAACCTGTATCCAAAAGTAAAACTACGAAAAAACCCACCAACAGAAAAGTTAAAACAACTACAAAAAAAACTGCCACTAAAAAAACAACAACCGCAAAAAAAGTGGCTACAAAGAAGCCAACAACGAAGAAGACTCCAAGTCGTAAAAAAGCCACTAAATAATAACTTTTTACCTTATATTTACTTCCCATGTTATTTAATTTTCAAGCATTTGTTGAAGAACTTAGAGAAAAAGCAGAGAAGAAACAGATTGTTGAAAAATATGAAAAATACCTTTGACCTATCACAGGAGACTTTGATCAACAAGAATGGTATACACAATATGTATCTAAGTTTGATACACAAGAGTACAAAGTACCTGAAGAACTGAAGGGAGATTTTGATCGAATATTCTTACAACAGCTTGTCTTAGCTTCGTTTAGTAGTGACTATGAATTGAAGAAAAGTCCAGATGATAAAGATAATGATGAAGCACTCAAAGACTTATATATAGCAGTAAAGAGTGGTGATCAAAGTGTGGTTAAGACTGTTTCAGAATTGTGGTCATTTCAGATACTAAGACTGTATGAAATATATATCGAAGAACAAATAAACCTCCATGCACTTATGTATGAAGATGAAAAGGAAAAAACAGCTATCCAACAAGAAAGAGATATGAGACTTAAGAGATGGAAATTGTATCTGGAAACAATGGACAAAGATGAACTCAAAGCACAAGCGAAGAAAGAACAAGAAGGGAAATTGGGAGGTTTGTATGATCAGTTGTAGCACTATTTACTATACGAACAACCTACTATGAAGATACTATCTCTCAATATCTGGGCAGGGAAACAGTTTAATGTATTGATAGACTATATACAAAAACATGCACATGATGTGGATGTTTTTTGTTTTCAAGAAGTTTTTGATACTCCGACAACACATACAACAGTAGAGACACATTATAGAGCCAATATGTTTTCTGAACTGCAAGCAATACTTCCTGACCATCAATGATATCAT
>SKIU01000065.1 GCA_007116275.1 candidate division SR1 bacterium
ATGAGTGTCTTGCTAGAGGAGTACAATATCACTGAAAGCTATCAATCGACAGAGAAATGATACCTCATTCTTCACGAAGAGCAAAGCATACACAAAGCACAAAAGCTTGTATCAAAACTGCGTAAACAGGGATCCACTGCAGAGATATACCCAACAGCAGAAAAGATAGATAAACAATTCAAGTACGCAGAAAAGAAATGAATTAATCATATTGTACAATTTTTTGATGATACCGCCAAAGTCAAAGCACTATGATGACAGCGAGAAGATTTATTTCTTGATTAAATATCATGTCTAATAAACATCGTTACAAAAAAGAAATTATACTTTTATGTGAAAAATGACATTGGACAGCTGAAGATATTTTTAATAAACTCAAAAAACATTATTTTTTTCTCGGAATAGGGACAGTCTATAGAAACCTACAAGAGCTAGTAGATGAAAAGGTGTTAATGAAAACATCAGGAATATTAGATAAGGTAATATTTGAAAAATATAAAGAGCCTCATGGGCATATTGTTTGTGAACATTCTGGTATGATACTTGATATACCGATCAATAGTATCAACTTTGATGGAATCGATTTACCAGAAAACTTTAATTTACAAAACATCAATGTGATTTTTGATGGTCATTTTGTACAAGAAAATGGTGAGATATGTAAATGAGTAGCAGAGTTTGATAAAACAGATAAAAAAGACAAAAAATCAGATGAAAACTAGCTTTATTGCTGTATTCTGAGAATAGTATATATGCTTGTGCAACCTTTATATATATCTATACTAAGGTTGCATTTTTTATTTTATAATGCAACAATCGATGAATACAAAAAAACTATGAGTAGTATTAGTAACAGGACTATCTTTAATAGCACTAGCTGGATGTGCAACCACACAACCAACTTCACAAGAAGAAACTGAATCACAGGCAGTAGAACAAAGTCCAGAAGTAATTGTTGATGCAACAGCAGAAGAAACAACAGAACAAGATGATACATCAATAATTCAAACAACTGATGCGAATGCATGACTTTACGCTAATTATAGCCAAGTAGCTGTCGATGAAGCTTTAGCAGATGGAAAAAAAGTAGCATTATTTTTCCATGCAACACGATGTCCTTCATGTAGAAACCTTGATAAGGAAATTAATCAAAATCTTAATGAATTGCCAGAAGGTACAGCATTATTTAAACTTGATTATGATGTAGAAACAGAACTTAGACAACAATACGGTGTAACTATGCAACATACTATCGTTGTGATAGATGCAGACAAAAATGAGGTAGAAAAAGATGCTTGATCAGCAGATCTAGACAAAGTGGTATCGATGTTAGAATAGTTTTTATATAACAATATAGTATGGTATTAGCGTTATTATCAATGTTTGCATGAATGCTGACAGTATTGGCACCCTGTGTGCTTCCTGTACTGCCAGTGATTATGTGATGATCATTAGCAACACAAAAATGGTATAAACCACTTATTATTATTGGTTCTGCTTGAATATTTATTGTGATATTTACTTTGTTGTTGAAAGCAACAACAGCATTTATTACGATTCCAGATAGTTTTTGGTGGACTATATCCGGTATAATTATAATACTCTATGGATTGACACTATTATTCCCAACCGCACGAACCTATATTATCGACAAAGTATGATGAAATAAAATGCATACTTTTGCCCACAAAGCAAAACAAAAAGGAACAATTCGATGAGATATCCTTCTGGGTGCGTCACTATGACCAATATTTGCCACCTGTTCACCAACATATGCATTATTGTTGTGAATAGTCTTCCCACAAAGTTTTGCATTAGGAACAGTGTATGTGATCTTGTATACTATAGGATTCGTCTTTTTACTATCACTGGTAACCTATTGATGAAGAGCCATCATAAAAAGATTGCATCGAGCAACTGATAGTAGTGGATGGTTCAAAAAATTCTTGTGAGCATTACTAATCCTTACAGGAATACTTATTATGTGATGATGGATAAAAGACTTCCAAACCTGGATGTTGGACCAATGAATATGGGATACAACTCACATAGAAAATAGACTTATTGATAAAGCAGGATTAAGATAGAGATTTATTTTGCGACAATTACCATGAAAATACTACAAGACAAAAAATATTTCAAGCAACTATGGGATAGTCCAGAAAAGTTCTGGATATTTAAAAATTCCACAACCTGCTCGATATCCAATCGTGCGTGTTGAATTGTAGAAGATGTGATAAAAAAGAGCAACATCCCAAATATCTATATGCTTGATGTACACCAACAATCAGATCTTAAGATGTATATTGCAGACTTTTTATGAATACAACATGAGTCTCCACAACTTATTTGTATCCAAAACAAAGAGATACTCTGACATACATCCCATGGGAATATTACCCATGAACGGATACAAAATCACTAATACATATGACAAATATTATATAAGACAGATAACAATAAACACCTTGCGATTGTGGGGTGTTTTTTTATAGTTATGATATAATTATTTCTATGAAATCTATGATGTATATGTCGCTGTTACAATTTGTTATAATAGTCGCTGCTGTAATATTTATCCTTTTTGGGATAGATCTCTACAAACGTCAAAAAGCAACGATACTACACTTTCTCGTATTTTTTGGTGGAGGTGCAACATTAGTACTATTTGCATTGGACAATAGTTTGTTAAACAAATTTGGATCTATCTTTGGTTTAGCGAGAGGAGCAGACTTAATTGTATATATTTCTATCATAGTATTGTTCTATCTCTTTATCGATCTTTATAATCAACACACCAAAGACACAACCAATCTTTCTGGACTTATATCTGAACTTGCGATACAAAAAGCATATGATATGTATCAAAATTATCCACCCATAAAGAGAAAAAAAAGTAACAAAGATATGATGTTATTTTTAATCAGAGCGTACAATGAAGAACAAACCATAGAACAGGTGATTGATGAAATAATACAAGCATGATATCACAAAATACTCATCATAGATGATGGATCAACAGATACAACTCCTTCTATTATCAAAAGAAAACAAGAAGAATATACTGATGCAATTATTATTGTTGCCACGCATCATATGAATAGAGGAGGAGGTTGTGCCAACAAAACATGATTTGCATTTCTACGTCAGTATGCCAAAGATATGGGTGTAGATCGAGTTGTGACCTATGATGCTGATAGGCAGATGGATATAGGTAACATGAAAGATTTTTATCATACAATGCAAGCAAAACCTGCAGAATTATATTTAGGATCTAGATTTATATACGGATCCCAAAGTGACAATATGCCTGTTATGAGAAAAGTAATACTGCGGGTTTCTAAACGAGTCACTCGTATTATGTATGGGACTAAGGTAAGTGATCCACACAATGGCTTTAGAATATTATCACGCAATGCTATCCATCGTATACAAATAACAGCAGATGGTATGCATTACGCCAATGAGATAAATGAACAAATCCGCAAGAAAAAAATAAGCTACGAGGAGGTTCCTGTTCATATTCGCTATACTGATTATAGTCTTGCAAAATGACAGAAAAATAGTAATAGCATAAAACTGGCTATCGAGATGATTTATAAGAAGCTATTTTTTAGATAGTACCATACAAACCATGTGAAGAAATAACATAAATCAGAACTATATTCGACGATGACACCCACACCCTTATGAACAATATATCCGTAAAAGTATATCCAAACATCATACACCCACTACAGATGTTATGATAGATCTGAAATGACCAGTTTGTTATGCTAGCTCTACTGCTATAGCCAAAAATTTTCAAGAAAAACCAACAAGAGAAGCACTATTAGCTCAGACACTAGCTGAAAGGTCTAGTGGAGAATAAGATACTTTTGTATGACGTATGCAGCTTAGAAGTAGAGAAGTTTCTTAGTGCTCTTTGTCAATGGAATACATGCAACCTCAGTCACTAAACAAGTATCTTCAATCCTTATTCCCAAGTTTCCCTCTATATATACTCCAGGTTCTACAGTGATACACATGTTTTTCTTGAAATATCATCTTCCTTTTGGGCTGATACGTGGATGTTCATGGATGATAGTCCCTATGCCATGCCCCAGGCTATGGATAAAGCATTTGTTATATTCTCCCAGCGTAGTAGCAGCCACCCAATGTGCATCCTTACAGTATCTCCCTGGCATGATATACGCCATACTATCCAACTGCGCACGGAGCACAAGGTTATAAAATTGTCTTTCTTTGTTGCTAAGACCTGTGAATTTCGGCTTTCAGCTTTTAGTTTGTCAGCCTGCGCTGACATAAATAGTTCTCGTCATATCAGACATATATCCTTGATACACTACACCAAAATCTATCACCACAAATCATTGCAGAGGAGTATCATCCGCTTTCCAATGGGGATGAGCTGCATTTGGTCATGCAGCGATAATGGGATGAAAACTTGGTGTACAGCCTGCTTGTTTTATCTTGGCCAAAAGCCAAGTTTCGAGTTGTTTTTCAGTTATAATAAGTCATTCTGAGCAAAGCGAAGAATCTAGGAATTTCCTCATCTTCGTAAAAATATTATCAGTAATGCGACAAGCTTGCTTGATTTTCTCTATTTCATGTGATTTTTTGATTTGTGGCATTGATATATAGACAACTAAATCATAAAAGTATTGACAAAGATATATACTTAAATATATATTCATAGTAAATATATAATTATTTTACTTTTTATCACAAGAGCTATGAATAGTATTGGAGTGTATGAACAAGATTTCCCTATTAGTCAGATAAAAGAATGAGATAATATATCATTTGAGAATATTATTGATACTCATGGTCATGGGAGACGAAATGAATATGCAAATGATTGAATTAATCAGCTAACTTCTGTCATAGAGGCACAAAAATGATGAACAGATACCGTTTTTCTGATGCCAAACACAAATCCTCGTATTATAGGGCCAGAAGAAGTAAATGCATATGTGGATCCATTAAGAAAAAATGGACTAGGAAAACACTATGTGCATGTTAATATGACAGACAAAAAAGAAGATCGAGAAAGAATAGAAGCATCATTGGAACATGATAATGTTGTAGGTGTCAAAATATATCCAGACGGCGTTACAACCAATTTTGATGCTGGAAGCAATGAGAATGAGGTATCACAACTAGAAGTAGAAAAGGGTTCAACACTTTGGGTCGCAGCAGAACTTTGCCAAAAGTATAATAAACCTCTTACAATACACTCTGAAACTCCATTTATGGTTCATGAAGCGGATGGGGCACTAGATTTTGTCGTAAACACTGTATTACCACTAGCTGAAGCATTTCCTAATTTGGATATCGTTGTTGCACATGAGAATCTTATGACTTCTGCACAGTCTATTATCAAACACAACAAGAAAGCACTGTCCGAAGATAAAAAGGCAAATATATGGATGGAGCTACCTGCTAAATATATGATGCTTAACCGCGAGAATCATCTCTTCCATCCAGATACTCCACATGGGAATCCATTATATAAGTGTCAGCCAAGATTAAGATCGTATCATAACAATTTATCGTTAACTTATTTAGTCTCTCGTATAGGAGAGCCATGAGTTAATGTATTATTTAGTAACGATCATGCACCACATCCATTATATAAGAAGCTATGATTTGATACTGAAGAAATGATGTTTGACTATTTGCAAAAAGAGTTTGCGTCAACAGATTTCTCTGAAATAATAAAAAACGAATGATGGAAAGTAATGCAAAAAATATTTACCCCAGAGCTTTTTGAAAAAGCTACAATGTGAATTGCAGACTATAGGCATACGGTAGAAGCAAGTTTAACAGCAGCACTACGTCTTGCACAAGATACAAAAAGATATCCATGATTTGATATTACTTATGGACAACTCCAAAAGTTTTTTTCAGGCAATGCTTTGCAGCTATATAAAGCTCTTGAAGGAAAAGGAAATGGTACAACAGCTACATATACCAGAGAAGATCACAGTCCAACAGAAAATTTTTATGATGGTAAGGTATACAACATTCGAAAGCATGAAAATCTAGCATTCAAAAAAACAACATAATTTTCTTTATTTTAGCGTAACACAATGATAGATAAAAATGTACTCACTCCAGGACAGATAAAATTACATAAGAGCCACCAGTTTATGCACTCTATTTTTTCTCTCAATCCTGAGCTTTTTCATACACTACTAGCCAAAAAATGAGCTAATTTAGCACAAGATAACGCATATGTAAGCCAAAAAATACAAGAACTTTTTGCTTGTACACAAGAAGAAAATGAGCTATTAAAAACAGAAATTTTTGGCCAAGAGTATGCTAATCCAGTCTGACTCGCTGCTGGATTTGCTAAAGAATTTGATGGACTCAAAACCTTGGAAAATATGGGATTTGGTTATGTAGTATGATGAACTGTAACACGTCTCCCACAAGAAGGAAACAAAAAACCAAGAATTCAGAGAGCTGACAATATAAATACCTTATTTAATTGGATGTGATTGCCTTGATCAGGAGCAGAAGCATTAGATAAAAAAGCAAAATTTCTCAAAGAAGACTGACAACGACCTGAGAAAATGCCTGTATGGATAAGTTTAGGTAATGGTAATAATGCAAACACACAGTGAGAAAATGAATCAGAAGAAGCGTTTGCTACGAGAAAGTGAGAAGATTTGGCAGAATCTCTCAGTGCGATGTACGATCACGCAGATGTATTTGAGGTAAATGTCAGCTGTCCCAATGTGCACGGTGGTACAAGTAATCAAGGTCTATCGTTGGATATTGTCTTAGATATATTACAAAAAAGAAATAAAGAAGAAGCAGCTAAACGTGGTATAGATCCAAAAACTATTGTTATAAAAATATCTCCACTGACTGCACAATCAGACCCATCCAAAGCAGAAGATATCACACTAGAAACACTTGAAGTGATGACAGATATAGCCATCAAATATGGAGTAAAATGAATTACTGCAACCAATACATCCAAAGAACGTAATGGTATTGCAAACGGAAAAATTCTCTATCCAAATTGATGAATGAGTGGCGCTATGTTAGCTAACCAATCACTTAATACAGTCCAAAAATTACACCAGATACTCCAAAAGAAAAATAGTGATATCATTATCAACGGAGTAGGTGGTATTGGTTGTGAATGATCACTAGAAGATCTAAGTGACCATGGATTGGAAATGTATGATGAATGAGCAAATACCTTACAAATATACTCGTGATTAGTAGCATGATCGGTAATATTGCCAGTTGCACTAAAGAAAAATCTTGCTATGTTTAAAAAATACAATGACAAGCATAATATTCCCAATATATAATCTTAATAATTCCTCATCTCTTTCTTCATCTGTCTATCGATAGATTTTTCTTTCAAAACTTGTTTCTTCTCTACTTTTCTCATCAACTTACCAAGTCATAGTTTAATTTTGATGAGTCATCTTTGACTAATAAAAACCTGCAAAGGAACAAGTATCATCCCTTTCCTATCGGTCGCAGCAGAAATACGAGCTAATTCTCTTTGTGTCACTAAGAGTTTTCTTTTTCTTTTAGGATCATAGTCACCAGCTATCACTGGGG
>SKIU01000048.1 GCA_007116275.1 candidate division SR1 bacterium
AATATTTACTTCACATATCTAGAAAACGAACCTGATCTTAGTAGCATAGCAAGATCATTAGGATGAACATTATACACCATGAACACAGAAACAGAAATTGTAAGAAATGAATTATTTGGAAATAGAATAATATTTATAAATCTATCAGAATACCAAAACGACATTGTACTTATGTACGTGGAGGTATGACAAGAAAAATGGCTTCTACAAATATCATATAATATATACCACGAATCAAAGCGCTACCTACAAAATTTATTTATTGACTAACAACACAAAATGGCAAAATTACAAACAACTCTATATCTAGAAATACCTGCAGGGAAAGCTCAACCAGCACCACCATTAGGACCAATGCTGGGTGCAAACTGAGTAAACATCGGACAGTTCACTAAAGAGTTCAACGAAAAAACAATGGAACAAATGAAAAGCTTTGGATGAGCAGATGTCAAAATAAGATGTGTATTGAAAGTATTTGTAGATAGAACATTTGAACTAACTATCAATGGTCCAGTAACATCCAACCTCATCTTATGGAAAATTGGACAGAAAAAAGGATCTGGAGAACCAAACAAGACAAAAATATGAACTATTAGTAGAACACAACTTGAAGAAATAGCAGAGATACAAAAACCATATATGAATACTGAAGATGAAGAAGCAATTATTAGAATCATAGCAGGAACAGCTAAAAATATGGGAGTAGAAGTAGAAAAAGGTGCACTCAAAATAGCATAATACCAATGCAAATATATAGAAGATACGGGAGGCTAACGCCACTATGACCGATTTTATTATTATATGCCCATTATTATGAAAACAGGAAAAAAGTATGTAGAAAGTAAAAAACTTATTATTGAATCAAGTTATGATATTGCTGATGCGATACCATTACTCAAAAAAGCAAGTTACTCAAAATTTGATGGAACAATAGAAATTGCTATCAAAACATTCGCAAACCCCAAGTATAATGATCAAAACATTAGATCAACTGTTGTATTACCAAATGGAACTGGAACATCACAAAAAGTTGCCGTATTTGCAACTGATAGCGATGCAGAAGCAGCAAAAAAAGCTGGTGCTGATATCGTATGATATGATGACATCATAGCTAACATCAAGGCTGGAGAAATAAATTTTGATGTACTTATTACATCTCCTATGCTCATGAAAGAACTTGCACCTGTCGCAAAAGTACTATGACCAAAAGGACTCATGCCATCACCAAAAGCTGGTACAGTAACAGCAGACATTGCAACAGCAGTTTCTGAAGTTAAAAAAGGAAGGCTAGAGTTTAAATTAGATAAAACAGGAAATATTCATAGTAAATTAGGGAAAATCTCATTTGATGATGCAAAAATTATAGAAAATTATAATGCATTTATCAAAGCAGTTAATGAGAATAAACCTTCATGAGTAAAAGGGAAGTTAATAAAAAAGATTGTGATATCTCCAACTATGGGACCTGGAATACAAATCAATCAATAGAATTGCTATATACTATGCTATATACAAAAAAGCCTATCATACATGATAGGCTTTTTTGTATAATAAGATATAATGATATGAATATAGTTTATTCAGATAATACAAGGTATCTTATATAATAATAAGAAAATAATAACGGTCAACCAATCATAACTAGTAATTGTATACATATAATTAACCAAAATAACAATCCATACGATGCAATAATAGACCAAACAGTCATATCAAATAAAGCACTCATATACCAAGAAAGAATAATACCACTGATAAGGAGCAATCCAATACATATAATATATGACCGACCAACCACCCATCATGTCGTTAGTAAGAAAGGACGAATAGTTTGATGCATAGAGGCTCATAACAATTTTTTAATATCAATTTTTCCATGAAAATCTATATACAGAGTATGCAACATATAACCACAAAGAGCCAATATAACACCAAACAAAAACAATACCAACAAAAATGAAATAACAACCAAGAAACGACTCAAGCTAATCATAGTAACAACCCTATTTTCTTGCTGTCTCAAGTTGGCCGCTTGATCCAAATCAGAAACATTTGAAATGATAGATCTATAACTACCGATAGTCTCTTTTAATACTTGATATTGTTGATCAGTATCAAACATCACATACAATGTGGCGGGAAGGGGATTGTTAATACCAAATCTATTAAAATTCTCTATCACATTAGGGATTCTGTTCTCTAAGAACCCAAATGCTTCATTCTTAGATGCAAAGACGGTATCCATGCCAGCATCTTCAAGTTTTTTACTCAATTGCATCACTTCAGCATAAACACTATCGTCACGATCAACATCATCAACAATATAAAAATACATTCACAACTTTTCCCTAATCCCTGATGAAAATTCCTGTGTATACAATGCCATACCAAGAAATACATTAAGAAGAAAAAGCAGTCAACCAATAAGAATAGTTACTAACCACAAATGATGTTTCTTCTTATGAAAAATAGAAGCAAAATCATCACGAACTAAGGAAGACATATTAATCATCATACACTACAACAAAATAAAGACAAAAAAACATACTAATAACTTACTTCTTTCTTCACATCCTATCAAAAAACTTCTGTGTATCAATAAATTTTTCAAACAACAAGATTTTCATATCATAATATTCTATATCTTTATCCACAGTTTGGATATCAGTATGATATTTATGATAATGTTTGATCATTTTTCTTGCTTTTTTGTAATCACGCTCTAGAAGATATAACTCAATCATATTATATATCACCTCCGCATCTCTATCATTGATAATAAAAGCATCTTCTATCACTTCTAATCATTTTTCTCTATTACCATACCAATACTCACATAATCCATAACATCTCATAATTTCATGATTCTTACTTTTAGTAAGAGTTAACGCTTTTTGTAAAAATTGTCTAGCTCATTTTCGATTATTTTTTTCCATTTCCAATACTCACTTAATATACAATCATAGAGGATCAGCATTTTGTTTCTTAGAATTAAGAAAATCTATTGCTTTGCCTGCCTTCGATATGTCCCCTTGCCTATACTGTATATCAGTTACTTGTAAAAGAGCATCCTCATTATTTGGGTCTTTAATAAGTATTTGATTAACTTTCTTGAGTGCTTCAGTAAATTTTCATGCATCTTTCAATGATTCAATCTCTTCTATTACTGATTCATGAGTATAGTGTGACATATCAAACATCCTACAAAATAAAACATCACTATAATCATAGTAGTCTACCAGTAAAAAAGCAAATGATTACCAAAACAACAACAAACAGTAGTTTACTTAATAAAGAAAAGATACATAGTTATACACAATTATATATTATCTCACAAAACCACATCTATATGCATCCTATCACCAGATCTCAATATATCCAAACGAATTGTATCTCCTGGTTGATACGTATACAATTGATACAAGAAAGGAAAATCATCATCAATAGATATATTATTAAGAGCAATAATAATATCTCATCATAATAAACCAGCTTCAAAAGCGGGGGAGTTAGAAACAATATCACGTATATATATTCCATGAGATATAGTAGAAATGCCAAGTTCCTGTTGTACCGATGGAGTAATATCTGTATAAATTATACCCAAATATGGTCTTACAATCTTTCCATACTCTTGAATAGTAGATAAACTAGCATCGACAAATTGTTGTGTTACAGGCAAAGCAAAACCAATTCACTGACCAAATTGACTAATTGCCGTATTGATACCAATAACTTTACCATAGACATCCAGCAAAGGACCTCAGCTATTCCCTGGGTTGATAGATGTATCCGTCTGCAATAATCAAGCATAGATATTATTTCACTGCATACGTAACTCTCTATTCTTGGCACTAATAACACCAAATGTAACTGTATTTTGCCATTGAGTCAAAGCATTACCTATAGCAAAAGCAAACTGCCCAATAAGAATAGGTTCTCCATGAGAAAGAAATGATGCAACCTGAGTACTATCTACAAACGTATCATCATACGAAATAGCAAGTATCGCTATATCCAAAACAGGATCTATCCATACATTTTTCACATCATAAGCAGATCAGTCATTTGTTATAATACTATATGATACATCTGGATTTTCAACAACATGTCTATTTGTTATAATATAGCCGCTTTTAGAAACAATAATACCACTTCATCCACCCACTTGTGTTTCTCTTTCAGCCACGGAAAGTTCTCTATCTGGTCACAACATATATAACTGAACATTTCTACTAGCTACAATACTCACTACTGAATCTTTTGCAGTATCTATATTGTGTACAATAGCTTCCTGAAATATAGAAAGTTCATTATCAAAAGTTTGCTCCAAAAGAGTATTATGTTCCTGTAGAGTAGTAGTTATAAAAGATTTGGTTGTGGCGATATCTGCACGCAAGAAGAAAAAGAGCAGAAAAGCTATAACTACACAGACACATATACTTGTAATCAATGCAACCCAAAAAGGACTATATTTTTTCTCCATAGCACATCGTTAACAATATCTAAAATAATAATATTACTCTGTATCAGTAGATTTTCAATCTTCATCAAATAAGCCCGATTTCTTTTGTGCTTCTTCCTTCTCTTTCTGTTTCTTTTCCTCTTTATATTTCATATTTTCCTCTACCTCTTCCCATGGTCTATAAATAATCTCTATTGGTTTTTTGACCATATCATACAATGGACTATCTGGCTCATCAAGACTGACATCATTAGAGTGTAAAGTCTGTATTGTTCCATCAGTAAATCTAATTCTTATAGATCATTCTTCGATACTAATAGCTCATTGTATTTGTGGATTGGTCGTAGCAACTTGCAGTCATCTCTTGGCCCTCTTCCAGAATTTCAAGTCTTCTATATTTAATAGTTTTCCTTGTTTATCACCATGGATCAATATAAATGGTTCGTCCTTATGTAAAAACATATTGCTAATAGTATCACCATCATCAAGTTCGATAGCCTTCACTCATCCAGCAGTCTTTCACATAGTCCTCAGATTATCTTCTGGGAATAATAACATCCAACCATTATTAGTAACCACACCGACATTATCTCATTCACTCACAGGGATAACTTTTACAATTTTCTCTCTATCAGCAAGTTTCATGATAGTTGTAGGAAATTTCCTAAAGGAAAGAACCAACTCTTTTTCTATCTTTTTGATATTATTCTTGTTTGTTAAAAACACTAAATCTTTGTAGTCAAAATGCAATGTTTTAGCAAAAACAATATTTCCTTTCAAACCAAAATGTTTTTTCAGGTCAAGCGGATCCTTTTGCATAGTAAATGAGCCTAAATCTTTCAGTCTTTCTACATACAATTCTCACTTATCAGTAATAACAATAATATTATCTTGGTTATGTGTATACACAAGATCTAAGGTTTCTTCAGGAATATTAAGTATTCTTGTTTGATATAATACTCTGACCTGATAATTATTACTCATTCGCAAGATAACATCTTCTTTTTCTTTGTCCGCAGCTTCTCTCAAGGCTTTTAAACTTGCTGCAAGGTTATACACACTCTTATCTTTCATTACTTTTGTTCTTCTCTCATCTCCATATTTCTTTCTCATATAATCAAACTCTTCTACTACTACCTCATCCAATCTTGCTGGATTATTGATGATTTCTTCCAAAAATTCTATAGTCTTCTTTTTTTCTTCTATTTCATCGATCACTTTTTGGATTTCAAGACCAACCAATGACTGCAATCTCATCAGTAAGATATATTCTGCTTGTTCTTCTGAAAAATCAAATTTTGCGATCAACTGTTCTTTAGCATCTTGCTTAGTGTCAGACTTTTTAATAGTATCTATCACTTCATCAATGATATCAATTGCCTTCTTCAATCATTCAAGAATATGGAGTCTATCTTTAGCTTTTTGTAATTGATAGACAGACCTACGATAGACAGTACTTCTTCTAAAGTCAACAAATTCCATCAACAAATCCTTGATATTGAGAAGATTTGGCTGCAAACCTGATTCAATAAGTGTAACATTATTGATATTAAAATTACACTGTAAGTCAGTGAGTTTATAGAGTTGGATAAGTAATTTATCAACATCAATACCTGACTTCAAATAGATAGCTATTCTAATACCATCTCTATTGGATTCATCTCTAATGTCAGTAATACCTTCAATCTTTTTATCAACTACGAGTTCACCGAGTTTGGAAACAAGCGTTGATTTATTAACCATATATGGAATCTCATCTACTACCAATATAGAACCATTTTTTTTCTCTTCGATATGTACTTTACCACGCATTACAATACCTCACTTTCCCTTTTTATAAACTTCCAAAATATTTTCAGGATCAAAAATATATCAACCAGTTGGGAAATCTGGTCCTTTGATAATTTGCATAATATCTTCGATAGAAACCTCGTATTTGGAACCATCTTCTTGCTCTTTACCTTCTTTATCAACAAGCAATTTACATGCATCAAGTATCTCAGTAAGGTTATGTGGAGCCATATTAGTCGCCATACCTACAGCGATACCCATTGTTCCATTACATAGATGGTTAGGAAATTTAGTTGGAACCATAACAGGTTCTTGCAAGGAACCATCAAAATTATCTCTCCAATCAACAGTATCCTGTTGGATATCTTGCAACATCTCTTCAGCAATCTTCGTTAATTTTGCCTCTGTATACCTCATGGCAGCAGCACTATCACCATCAATACTTCCGAAGTTACCTTGCCCATCCACAAGTGGATATCTCAAGGCCCGTGGTTGTGCCATACGAACCATTGCTTCATACACAGAACTATCTCCATGCGGATGATATTTACCAAGCACTTCTCAAACAATTCTCGCTGATTTCTTATGTTTTGTGTTGTGCAATATATTCATATCGTACATCGCATACAATATTCTTCTCAATACTGGTTTAAAACCATCTCTAGTATCAGGAAGCGCACGCGATACGATCACTGACATTGCATAGTCTATATATGATTGTGTTATTTCTTCTTCAATAGATTGATTGACAACCGAGCCAAACATCCCGGTCACTTTTTTCTCTTCTTCTGCCATGATTTTGCCTAAAACAAAAAATAAATATTCCACTTAGATATAGGAATATTAGCAACCAATGCAAGTCTTTCTCACACCTAACAGAGAAAAAGTCCAGACAAAAAAGGTCGCATAATCACGACCTCTTACGAAATACATACCAAACAAAGATTTATACTACTACCGTATCTTCATCAGGAATAAGTTCTTCAACTTTTACCAACATATCATCAACAAGATTTTCATCAGACACAGAACCTTCATAGACTTTGACAAGATCTGTACACAAATCTTCACCAAACAAAGTTTCCTCTCCACGTAGACCTTCCACATGAGTATACAACAAATAACCAAGATTTTTAAGCAGAGTTAATTTATCCTCATAGCTAGGGTCTTGCAGTTCACGTACTTTTGCAAAAACAGCAGCAAAATCTACTTCCATATCTTCTTCCTCTGATGTCATATTCATAGCATC
>SKIU01000118.1 GCA_007116275.1 candidate division SR1 bacterium
AGTAATGCTGATATTTGACCGAAGGACATTGATCAATATATTCCTTTAGATAAGCAAACAAAAGATTTTATCACACAGGCTGCTGGGAAGATGCATTTGTCTTGAAGGGTGATCCATAGAATGATGAAATTGGCAAGGACTATCGCTGATTACGAATGAGTGGATCAAGTATGAGTTGCTCATCTTGCTGAAGCCATGCAGTATAGAAGTAAGACGATGTTTGTGGAAAATGATATGTAGTTTATTGTATATTACATTTTTTATCTAATTTTTATGTATTTTTCTTTTTTGTCAAGTTTTTGTGGTGATTTATGTACTTATATCGTCTAATAATTTGCAATATATGGTATTTGCTTGTATAATAAGGTATATTTAATTTTTTATACTTGCATATGAAAAAAATAGTATCACTGATAATGTCTGTTGTATTGTTTATGAGCTCTTTCTCTGGACTTGTACAAGCACAAACTAATGACTCTCTTAATGATTGGTTATCAAGTCTTGCTTGATGATTTGGTGATTTTGGTTATTTGGGTATTAATATAACAGTAGACGATATCTCTTCTACATCTATTACTTTTGAATCACCTGTTATCCTTGATGAGGATGATGAGGATATTTTGGAGTATGTTTTATGGTATGGTCCACATCCATTTAGTTCTTTGCTTGATAGTAACTCTAATGCTTCTACTAATGACTTTCAATCAAAAGAATATATATTTACGAGTCATGGATCATCAACATTTACTTTTTCTTTGTCTACTAGTGATGGAGTAGATCCAAATACATTGTACTATGCAACGGTTGTACCTATAGCTAAAAATGGAGATAGTGGGGAGATGTCTTGACCAGATATATGTTTTAAGCTATCTACTCAGGAACATGATGTAGGTAAGGCAAAATGTGCAGATTTAGCATGAAATGATAATCAACATAGTTCTGCTGGTGCTAATATGAAGCTAGCGAATATAGATAATACTTGTAATAATAATGATAGAATTACTCTTAGTTGGACTGCTGTATGATGAGCAACAAAAGTGGCAATTTATAGAGTACGAAATGATAGTAGACCAGCAAAGCTTATTACAACAAAAAATATGTCAGCGGAATGACATACGTTTACTCTTACCAATCCATCGCCACCCAATGTATTGAGGTTTATCCCTCTTGATGCTAATGATAGACCATCGGGGACAGAGGTAGATTATACACTGAAACTTTGTCCACCATCTAGTGGTGTATCAACACCACCTACTACAACACCCACACCACCGTCTATAGGTAAAGTTCCTGTAGTAGGACCGGAACAGGATATTGCTTATGTTATCTTAGCTACTTT
Organism: candidate division SR1 bacterium; assembly: GCA_007116275.1. Taxonomy (GTDB): domain Bacteria; phylum Patescibacteriota; class Gracilibacteria; order Absconditabacterales; family Absconditicoccaceae; genus SKIU01. Next base: position 1,340 of record SKIU01000118.1, read on the forward strand.
GTTGTTGTACTGAGTGTTTAGATTAGTGAGATATAGAAAAAATAGTTAATGCACGTATATATACTATGAGTCATAGCTCTGTGAGCTGTGACTTTTTTTATGTATTTTTGTAATCGTGTTGGAAATGCTTGTAGTATATAGCAAAACATATACCAAATAATAACATGCTTGGATATACTATCATACGATCTACAAAGCTATGTAGGAAAAACCCTTCTATTGTTAGACCAAATAATCATAAAGATAGAGATATAATAATTCGACTCCAATATCTTTGTTCTTTGCTGAGCTTATGGTTTTGTAGTTTACGATAACTACGGTAGCCAAGTATTTGTAGTCGCAGGTATAAGTACATTCGTCAGGCAAATCAGAGTAGACCATACTCTATCCGTATCTGTAGATATTGATTTTCGGGGTTATAATTTGTTACGTCTTTGCGATGGTGTGATGCAGGTCAAGCACTTCATGGTCATCGTCCTAGCAATGGTTTTTGTCCTACTTTTTGGATAGCTGTCATTGTGTGTTTTATGTGTCATAGATTAGAAAAATTTCTGTTGATGATATCATCCTGTGCCCAGTATGTAAATCATCATAATAGTATTATCATAGGGACAAATCCATAAAGTATTAGTTTTTTTATGTCTTTATGGTTGAGTATGATTAAGAGCAAGGCAGTTTGTATGATCCATGCAATTCGTGCGGCTCTGGATAGTGTGGACAATATATTGAGTCAGTATATAGATCCTCGTATGAGTTGTGACTGTCTGCTCTTGTTTTTTATAGCCAAAGTGAAAAATAAAGGCCAAAAAAGTATAAGAAACATTCATCGATGGATAGGTCTTTCAAAAAGGAACTGATTACGTACCATCCCTTGGTTTATATTACTATAGTATACAGCAGGTGGTTGTTGTCCTACCTGTCATTCAAATATATACTTATTATATCAAAATAACTCTATGAAAGATGGTAGGAAGTATATGAGCCATCGTCGTATTAATCATCCTATAAGTAAGTATTTGATGAACTTGATGTATCGTTTTTCTCGTCATATTGTTTCGTAGTGTCCTGCTAGAATAGTTCCCATAATAAATAATACAAATCATGTCATACTATATCTCATGGACATAATGGTTGCTCATAGCGGTGTACCTGTCGCTAATCCAATAATAATGATAAAAATGAGTGTTAATATAGTAATGAATGTGTATTTTTTTAGTGGAAAATGTTTGATAGATTCTTGGAGTTTGTTTTCTTTATGTAGTTGGTATCATGTATATAAAATTAGTCATCCTGCTAGTAGTATCCATATTTCTTTCCATGCCCGGATCACTGACCATAGTGTATTTTCTCGTTGTACGGTATATGTTATGAATGTATGTGCAATAAATTGCAAAATCATTCCTATAAAAAAAATCTTTATTCCAATGTGTAGTGCTTTTTGTATCTTTGCAGTATGCATATTGTCCCTGAGCATATAAATGATTTTTTTACGTGACTTATCTTGTAAAGATTTTTAATGTATTTACAAAAGATTTTTTTATGGTAAGAGCGGGATGTTGAATTGGTAGAAAATTGCAATCATAGTGATGGCAGCTAGAATTCATTGTACTAACCATGCTTTCATAACAATACTAGTTTCTTTATGTCATGCTTTTTCGTACATATGGTGCAAGGGAGCAACGGGAAATAATTTTTTCTTGAAGTATTTCTTTCGTATGATTTGTAGACCGCTTGATCAGGTTTCTATTATAAATATTAAGAATATTACAAGAAATGGAATAAAAATACCCATTCTCATATTGAGCATATATAATAGTGCAGCAAGAAATCATCCTAATGCAAAAGCACCACTATCTCCCATAAATATCTTTGCTGGATTGATATTGTATCGTAAGAATGCTAGTAATATTGCTATTAGTATGATGATAACGGTGGTAGCTATATATGTTTGATAGAAAAATGTTATTATTCATAATGTCATGAGAATTATTGTCATAAGTCCTCCTGCTAATCCATCTAACCCATCTGTTATGTTTATGGCATTTACGATACTTACAGTGATGATAAATGTTATAATAGGATAGAAGATACCGATATCTATTTTTCAGGCTATCGGTCGGAGGTTTATATAGTCTATTCCTAGTCTTGTGTAAAAGAACCGACTAATAAATCAGGCTATAATAAACATTCCTAATAGTTTTACTTTCGCGCTAAGACCTTTAATCTCCCCATGTCATTTGACATTCAGATAGTCATCGATCAGTCACAATATTCCCATACTAAAGAACCCAAATAAAGTGATATATGTTTCTTGTCTGGATATAAGCGAATTATTTATGATGCCATAGTACTGTAAAATTAATGACAATCCGATCATAAGCGCCATAATTATCAAGAACATCCCTCAACCAAGGTTTGGTGTTCCTGTTTTGTGTTTGTGAAGATCAATAAATATTTGTGCTTTTTCTCCTGTTATTGTTTCTTCACGGATTGTTTTTCCTACTTTTCGTTTTTTGAGTATGTTTATATAGATTGGGTATAATGCTAAGGCCAGAAAAAAAGCACCTAGACCGTATATTATGATTGAGTTTAACTTTAGTAGCATTATCGCTAATTACAAATTATAAAATTATCTACTGTGTATGTTGTTTAGCATACCTTTTTTTGTCTCTAATTACAAGATTAGTTATCTAACATCGTTTTTTTTCGTTTACTCAGCATGGTATGTAAGTAAACAATATTGTGTAATGATAGTAGTATCCCTCCAAGCATTTCTTTTTCTTTTATAAGATGATGAATGTATGCTTTACTATATTTACTCATTCATACTGAGAGTGTGCTAAATGGTGAGTAATCATTTTTGTATTGTGCATTACTAATATGGATATTTCACTCATCGGAGAACATTACTCCATGTCTTCCCAACCTGGTTGCTAGAACACAATCAAACATATCAAATCATTGTTCAATAGCGTGTAATATGTCTTTAGGAGTGCCAACTCACATGAGGTATCTTGGTTTGTCTTTTGGTAATTTTGGTCAGGTAAATGATACTACCTCTTGTATTTTTTCTTTACTTTCACCGACACTTACTCATCAAACAGCAATCCCGTCGATTGCGAATGGTGTTAATGCCTGTATTGATTTTTTTCTTAGGTCCAAATATGATCATCATTGTATGATGGGAAATAATACACTATTATTGGTTTCATAGGTTTCCATAAAATGATCAAATCATCTTTTTGCTCGGCGATGTGTTCTGTCCATATGTTGGTGGACAACTTTTTTGCTAGCATCTCCCGGAGAGCAGACATCTAACATCATCATAATATCAGATCAAAAATTGCTTTGTATATCTACGACATTTTCAGGTGTAAATATATGTTTACTTCCATCATATGGTGAACGGAAATATACTCATTCTTCTCTAAGTTTCATGGATATAGGATGCGCTCACATTGTTGTTTCTTTTTGTCCTAGTCAGAGACTGAAAACTTGAAATCATCAGCTGTCAGTAAGTATAAGTCCGGGTCGATTTTCAAATGTGTGCAGTCCTCATGCTTGTTTGATAATATTGTCCCCAGGACGGAGATAGAGATGAAAAGTATTGGCGAGTATGAGATTGATGAGTTCGTTATGTTCTCCTATTCGGTAAGGATTTTGTAGTAATTCTAAAAATAATCACTTTATGGTTGCTTTGGTTCAGACAGGCATAAATATAGGCGTTTGTACAGTCTTCCCATTGAGTCTTATTTCTCATACTCTTGCATTTCCACGTTCTTTGCTTATGCTAAATTGTAGTTTTGTCATACAATTTTTATAGATAAATATTTATGATGCAGATAATATGGAAATCACTTCTTTTCACAATATCAATAGCTTCTCTTTTTGGTTCTATGGTTTTAGGACAAGAGGTTCCGCAAAATTGAGATGAACAATCTATTTGTGATAATGTTATTTTTACTCTTGTGGGGCCTGAGTCTGTTATTTTAGAAGAACCGTATAACTATTCTTTATCAGTTGCATTATTGGACTCGTCTTCTGTACTGTCTGATAATATATCTGATGTTGTTGTCCCTCAAGATATTATTCAATCTACGGATGTCCGTTATGAATTTTTATTTGAAACGAGAATGTTGGAACGTTCTTCCGAGCAAGATTTTTCTGTTACTTTTTCTGAGTTATGATCTTATACTTTGCGTGCGATTATTGATTATGAATGATGTGATTATACTATAGAAAAAACGATCGTTAGCTATGATGATATATTTGTGTATATCGGTCCATATTTGGATGAGTTTGGTCTTGGTATTATCCAAAATATGTGACAAAATGGTCTGTTTTTGCGTCCGTTTATTGTTATGAACGACACTACAACTTCAGGCCTTGTACCTTCTTTAAGGCAACATTGGTCGACTATTGCCCATGCACAAGATATTTATTTTTCTCTACAAAACTACTCTCTGATCTTCGATGTTCTTCGTTTGATGGATACTGATCCTTCAATAGATTTGTCTTCTAAGCGCATATTTATTGTTGATGATATGCAAAAATCTATTGTTAAAAAGTTTTTGGCTAGATTTGCTAGAACTTTGGATACGGTATGATTGTATGTTGTTTCTTCACAAGAAGCAATAAACATGTTTTTGCAGTTATCAATAGGTCAAACGGATTATGATGAAAATGTTCTTTCTTCTTCGTACTTACAATTTTCTTGATCGAGAATATCGTATTCATTTGGTTATGTTATTGATTATCTTTTGTTTCAATGATTTCCTCTGGATATGCTCTTATTGATTTTGAGTTGTGTGGTAGCAGTATTATTTATTGTATTTTGTAAACAAATACTCGGTTTTTCATCATTTGGGGTATATTATCCTTTGTTATTTGCCATATCTTTACATGTTGTTTGATTAAAGACATCGTTATTCCTTTTGTTAATAGCATTTATTGCGAGGATGACTGTTATAGGGTTTACTCGTAGATTTACTCTTCTAGCTACCGCTAAGTTGTGATTGCAAGTGGTATTGTATATATTGTTTACTGTTATTGGTTTGGTTTTTGTGAGGTGATTTGGATTGATTGATAGTGATTTTATTGTCTTTACCTATCCAATGACATTGTTTGTGTATATAGCGATATTGTTGGTTGCTTCTAAGTTGTGGACAACATCCTTGACGTGATTTTCTATGAAGCAGTTTAGTATCATAGTGTTTTTCCTCGTTCTTTCATGATTGTCTTATTTGATTATTCAGTCTGATTGGGTACATCATATCATATTATTATATCCTAGTACGATATTGTTTGCTATTGTTGTGATTGTTTGATTGGGAAGATATACTGGTTTACAGTTGGTTGAATTTGTTCGTTTTTGGCCATTGATTAAATATATTAAAGGAAAAAAATAATGTTTTATATTTATCATTATAATGCTTAAAAAAATAGAAGAAGTGATCTATGGAAAATACAATAAAGATGATGTATTATGAGTGTTTTTATCATCTTTTGATAAAAATAATAACATGTTAACATCTCAAGGTGCATTAGAACCTTCTAAGCCTCTTGCAGTATTATTACCTTTACTATATAAGTCTCTTGAAGGTGACAGTGATTTTGTCGCTATAGATATTGTACATGACATTATAGAGCATAAGGATAAGGATAGTTTCTTGTCCTTAGATATGGCAAAGCATGGATTATTTTTATTATCTTGAGATAAAAGTGGGGTTATACTTCCCGATACTGCTGGTATTGATTCAAGTAAAACAGCTTTGGCGGCTATCAAAAAGAAGTATGCTATCGATGGTAAGGTCCGTTTGTTTAGTTTTACTACTGATAGAATAGTAGTGTCTTAGTTTTTATATTATTTTTTGAGTGTATGTGAAATTCTCAAGATTCGTTGGCTCGTGCGATAGGTGGGGTTTTGTGGAAAGGGTATGATGAACTTATGTCTACTATGGGATGAACAAGAAAAAAAGGCAAGAAGTTGCCTCCACAACAGATACCTGAACACCTTTCTCGTTGGGAAGATAATCTTGCTGAAAAGAAAAAAAAGCCTGATGAATTGGATTAGCTATACATAAATGTGGGGATGTGTAGTTCTTCTTTCTCACCTTTTCTTTTGTATAGTATATTATTTCTCCAGAATATAGGTATTTTTTGGTTGATACATCGTTTTTTGAGCGGTTTTTTGTTCACCGTATCTGTTTGTGTTGCAAAACGTCGATCTTTTGGCCAATTTTCTTCCTGATTTTCTATGCCGATAAAGTATTTTCTCATATCTTTTTCTTTTTTTACACACCTATGTTCCCAAAATTTTTTGGGTGCTTTGATTATATGGATTGTTCCATGATTGATAAATCGATAGGTGTTATTTATATATTTGTGGCCACTTGCCTTGTTTTGTAGAAATTGTGTGATTTCATAAAGGTTTTTTTTTGTGAGGTTATTGCTTATATGCAATGATTTAGCTATGTTTTTTATGTTTTGTGTTGTTATATCTTTTGGTGCTATCTTTCGTTTGTAGGACCGTTTACTATTTCGATGTTTGTATCTTGGCATAGGAATTAACTTTTCTTTGTTATGATTGTTGTGTTTTTCATATCGTTCATAGATATTTTGCATACTTTCTTCGAAACTATTGTTCTGTTTATTGTTTTTGTGTGAAAGATCTTTGAGAGTTTGTAGTATATTGTGTCTTAATATATTCCTCTTGGATACAGTAGTATCAAAATTGCTTATATCGATGTGATATGGGATATCTAGTGCGTTGCACTGTTCTTGAATATAGCTTTTATTATATTGCAGTAAAGGTCTTCCAATGATCCCTTGAAAGATATGACTGTTGTTTTCTTTAGATTGCATGCTGATAAATCCGTCTATATGAGACCCACGTAACATATTGAGAAATGTTGATTCTATACGATCAGATAGATTGTGTCCAGTTAGTAGTATGTCTATGTTATGTTTGTCGGCATATTTTTGTATTTGCTCGTATCTTCGTTTTCTTAATGTTGCTTCGTTGTGGGTTTTAGTTCTTTTTCTTGTGGTAATATGTAGCTTTTTTTTATCTAAGTATTGTGTTATTGTTTCTGGATCGTTGTGTTTTCTTACTTGATGATCACAATATATATAGTGTAGTAGTTTCTTGTTTCGATTTTTTGCTTCTCGATACTGTTGTACAATATGCAATAGATACATACTATCGGGTCATCATGATACAGCGAGTAGTGTTTTCTGTTCTTGTTCTGTATATATTATATCGAGTATTTTGTATGCTTGTTCATACATATTGTTGTGTGATTTGTAGTTCATGGATTGACAATGTTTACTAAAGTCTTATTATGTACTGTATTTATATTGTGAAGATATGATATGCAATCTTCTACTCGTATCAAAGTATCTGATTTACTTATGCAGGTTGGTGAAACTGATACTGTACATTTTGATTCTATTGTTATTGGTTCTATTGATGGACTTGATGCAAAAGGTATTTCATGAAGCATTCACCTTCAATCAATAGACAATTCTACGCTTATTGCAACACTAGAGAATGTTACGTGTGTGATTGATGATATATCTGATGTGTCAAGATCTCCTTTTAAAAGGCATGTTGCTGTTTCGTCTTTGTCTGCTTATTTTGTTCTTAGTTCATCTACCCGTGATTTTAATCAAGAAGATGATGCGTCAATATTTCCTATTAATGAAAAAAGTATGTTTATTGATATACAGGATTTTTTGTATGAAGCTATTGGTTTGCAGACGCCTTTTGTAAAACGCACTCCAGAAGAAGAAAAAGAATACACAAAGTTACAAGAAGATGTTGTTGATGATATTGACGATGATTCTTCTATGACTGGTGCTGTTGTTTTTCGTAAAGTAGATAATTCCTAAATATCATTGTTTGTGATAAATTGTTCTGGTGTGAGCAATCATTCTCGTACTTGTATAAATTCTTGTATCATGCTATTTTCGGTGATATATTTATTATTACTTATAAGCATATCTCGACTATTTTCATTGCTGTATAGATCTCATTGTGTTTGTGTGTCGTTGATGCTACTATTTGCACTTAGGCTCGCTGCAATCGTTCTATCTCGTAGATCTGGATTTATCTCTACCAGACTTGCTTGGATATAGTTTTCTAGGAAATAGAGTACTCTTGTTTCTGATGGTGAATTGTTGTTTATAACAAATCCCCATCATCTTGCTGGATAGCTATCATTAAACCAGAATGGATATATTTGATATCTTGCATCAGTAAAATATTTTTCAAATTTATGTATGTCAGACAATATTCCAAAGCGTATATTCCCTGGTTGATATGTAAATAAACATATATTTGGATATCGTTCACATCCGATGTTTTGTTCTACTAGTTTTTTTGTATTACTAATGAAATCTGCGACACTTCGAGATGTTGTTTGTGTTAACTCTTGTATATCGAGTATGGTTTGTATCGTTTGGAGGGGGTCTGTACTGTGTATTGCTTGGTTGATGATATGGTATGTTATAAGAAAATGATTTTCAAATAGCTGTCTATTTTGTTTGATAAATTGTCTGTCTTGGTTGGTTCGTCAAAATAATATTGGAAAATATCATCTTTGCGTATTGTCTCGTCATGTTATAGTATTTAACCATTTTTCTGCATTGTTAATATTTTCGCTGTTTTCTTGAGCAAATATTACCAGTGGATCAATGCTATGTGGTATGAATGTATATTCTTCTTGATCTAAAATACTTGCAAATACATCATGATAATAAGGTGTTAATGATTCTGCGATAGATACACTTTTACTATTGGTTGTGAGAGAATTTAATAATTCAGTAGGAATTAGGGCTATATCAATTTGTTGGTTATTGTATATTCGTTCTTCTTCTCGTTTGTGCAGATCACTTAGTGTTTGTGGCGTATGGAATATGACACTAAATCATATTTCTTGTTCTATATCTTGTGCTATAGTTTCAAATCAAGATGTGAAAAGAAATTCAGGTATGAGGACATGGAGATTTTTTTCTTCCTGTCCATCGAGTAGTAATTGTGTGAAATCTATCTCTCCGTCATCCTGTATTTGTATCCCAGTATCTGTAGTTATTGCTTCATTATTTGTTGTATGCTGTTCTTGTGTCGATTCTCTAGTGTTGTTTGATCATCCAAAAAAAGCTGTAACGAGAAAGTAAGCGGATATCAGTAAGCCTATACTCCCTACAACAATAAATACTTTTCCTTGTGTTTGTGTTTCCATCTTTATTAGAATATGATACTAAAATATGATCATACTTGTCATTGCTGTTGCGGTTTTTTTATTTGTACATTTACCTGATACGGATTTACCTTTCCTTGTCCAGTGATATATCGATATGTGTCGCTTATCATATCATCACTTTCTATATAGTATTCAAGAAATGGATAGACAAACCCTTCGTTGTTTTGTGCATGTTGTATGATTTGATAATGGAGTGTTAGTATATTTGTTCAGTTATCTTGTCGTAATGATTGGAAGTTTGTTGTTTGTATATCCCTAAATCATTCCCCAAATCAATCGTGTTGTATGATGGTGCTGCTTTGTTTTAGTGGATTAAATCATAATCAAAATAATAATAATGGGTTTGTTGTTGTGTTGTTGATTGTAGACTCTCTTATGTGCATATCATCTGGTCATACCATACTTGTTGCTCTATCTGTATCCGTTTGTGGTATAATAGTAAATGGTTTATTGTTATACTCTCATTTTATTTGTCGAAGTGCTATTATATCATCACTGATTCCATCATCGTTTTGATCACAGGTATCACACAATAATCATCCTATTTTTTCTGGTAATCTGATATGTGTTTGTATTTGTGTTCATTGAAAATTTTGTATATCTTGTTCGGTAGTATAGTATTTTTCTGGATCGTTTTGTTGATTAGTTTGTAACCTAATGCTTAAATCTTGATTGTATGATAGATTGTTGTAGTTATTATTTGTTGCTGTTTGGAATATGGATGTTATGTTTGATTGATTTTCTTTTGGTATATTATTTGTTTGTCATTGCAGAGATCGTTGAATACCGTTGTTATCCTCTGACAATAAACCAAATTGTCCATTATTTTGATCACTTATAGGTCATCGAGATGTTGTGGTATCTCGTCATCATGATCCATTGAATCAAAATTCTTGTTGTTTGCTCACTAATAGCGCTCTTTCTATTCATATCATAGCACCATAGTAAGCACTATTGTATTGTTGTATCGTTCAAATGTTTTGTAAAAAAGGTATAAATATAGCATAAATACCTATACTCAGTCAACTTATTGTTATCAGTGCAATGATTGTAAATGCTATAATCATTGATCAGGTATATATAAAATTATTGGATAATGGTTTCTAGTTCATTGGTAACTTTTTCTCGTGTTTCTTTATCCTCTGCCTCTACAGTAAATCTTATTTTATTTTCTGTGTTTGATCATCTTACATTAAATCGATATTTGTCTGTATATACAGACACTCCGTCTATACTTTGTGGATTGTATTCTTTATATTTTTCTCTTATAGTTTCTATAATCACTTCTTTATTTGCTACTTTGTATGCTTTAACTGGTCATTTGTAGTATTTGTTGTACTCTTGTATCATGTCATCAAAATTGTTGTAGTTTTCTAGTGCTTTCATGATATAATACTGTGAGAGTAAAATTGACTCTACATAACCTACTTCTTGAAACATATAGTGTCCACTCACTTCTCCTCCTGATAGTGCCTTATTTTTTGTCATTGTATGGTTTATGAAAAATCTTCCAACTTTGGATATTTGTGCTGATCATCAATGTTTCTCTATAGTTTCTGCTACTATTTTTGAACTCATACAATCATAGAGCAATGTGGGATTTTTGTCTTTATGTTCTTTGAGTAACTGGGTTGCGATGATAGCGTATATGATGTCACCATTGATCACTTTACCACTATTGCTGACAAATCATATTCTATCACCATCGCCATCAAACATAATTCAAAATTCTGCTTGTTCTTGTTGTATATGATTTATGAGTTGGTCATAATTTTCTGGATTGCTTGTGTCTCATTCATGAGCTGGAAATGTGCCATCTGGATAGTCATTTATCATCATAATGAGGTGGTTGTTGGCATACTGGTTGTAGAAGTTTTTCTCTGCGCTTACTGTTGCTCCATGACAAAAATCAACAACAAATTTATGATTTTTTTGTAATTGTGTCCATTTTTGATTAAGATATTGGTAGTATGATTGTATTTTTTCTTCTATTTTCTGGGGTTTGCTTGTATATTTTTTTGGTTCTGCAATAATTGGGCCGTTTCGTTCTTCTTGGGCATGAGTAAACATCTGATAAAGGTCTTTTGTATCTATCAGTCATGCGTTTTTATCAAATGCTTTGATGCCAGTATATTCAGCAGGGTTGTGGGATGCAGTAAAGATAGTTGTCATATCTCGATCGTTCATTCCTATTTGGTATGCGGCAGATGTACTTATGATCCCATATGGATATTCTTTATGAGCAAAGGTATCAATGGTATCTATGTTTGTTATTCATGCAGTGGTTGCTCATGCCAAAAAATGTGTGATGAGATCTGTATTGATTTTTCTGGTGTCGCTGGATACTAATAGGCTCGCTTTCGGTCATTGTGTCTGTATGAGATGGTTTCCTATACCATATCACATCAAAAATGCAAAATTATTGTCTATTTCTTCTTCAAATATTCCCCTGATATCATATGCTTTAAAGGCTTTAGTATATTTCATATTTTTGCTATTGTAAGATAAATGTTATTGTCTTTTGTATTGTACTGGTCTCATCGTAATATATATAGGTAATCCTATAATTGGAGAAAATAATGTTATAAATAAAATAGATACAAGCTGTACTATGGTGCTATTTGTTCTGGCATGAATATCTCTACTGACTCGAATAATACTTAATATTCGTAAAAATATATAAAATCATAATATACCAACAATAATCATTTCGATACCATTTATTTTTTCTATAATTTCTGGTGATAAGACAGCTCCTGTCTCAATAAGATTTTCCATAATAATAACTAGGATAAATGTCTATTTTTTATCTGTATAGAGTTGTTGTTGTTTTTCAAGTCTTTAATAAGATAGTCTATCTGTGCTGGGCTCTTATATTGCGATTCAATAATCATTTCGGTTGTGCCATCATCGTAATTTTTTACTCAGACATGTTGGAGATCTATATTTAGTTCTGATATCCTTTGCATAACTTGCATAATGTTTGCATATTTTTTGGGAAAGTGGAGAGTTAAGGAGAAATGATATATATTTGGTTCTTCATCTATCCAATGAGCTTCTAACAAATTTGCATATGAAGCTGTTTTGAGTGCTTTACATGTGAGTGTATGTATTTTTATTTCATGTCTTCAAACTTTTGCTATAATTTTGTCTCCATATTTTGGTCTACATTCTGGACAGAGTTGGTAGTTTATGATACTGTTGCCATCGATAATGATTTCACTATCTCATTTTGGTTTTTTCTTGTTTGTTTTCTTGTGTGTTTCTTTGAGTTTAGGGTATGCTATATTTATTAGCTTTCCATAACTTAGTTTTTTATCTGAAATTTCTATAAGTTTTTTTTCTAATTCTTCTGGTGTTAATGATTTTACTATCTGATCTTCTTTAGCGCGCAATGCGGGTAATCACAGCTCTTTTAGTTTTTTGTTTAAGTCGCTTATTACTTTCTTGAGTATCATATCTCTATTTTGTAGCTTTAGGTGTCTATTGAGATGTGCTTTTGCGCTTGGTGTTTTGAGATAATCTACTCGATGCTTACTTGCCGTATATTTATTTTTCCATGTTTGTATCATAACTACATCTCCACTTTTGGGTACATAGGATATAGGCTTAATCTCTCGATTTACGAGTGCATTTTTGAATTTTAGTCCCACTTCAGTGTGGACATGGAAAGCAAAATCAAGGACTGTTGATCAACGTGCTAGTTCTATGATATCTCCTTTGGGTGTATAGAGAAATGTAGATTTATTGAGCATCTCTATGTTTAGCTCATTTTTGAATCATTCTTTATTTTCTGTAGTTTTATAGCTGTTTACTAGATCTTGTAGTTTTTTTATCCATTGTGCCTGGTTCTTTGGTATTTTTACTGATCACTTATTTTCGCTATATCCATAATGAGCTGCTACTCAATATTCGGCAACATTATCCATTTCTATAGTTCTTATTTGTATCTCTGTAGGGAAGCGAAACATACCTAGTACTGTTGTATGAATACTTTTGTATCCATTAAATTTGGGTATCGCGATATAATCTTTAATTCTTTTTATCATTGGTGTATAATGCTTGTGTATGATTCCTAATGTCAGATAGACATCTGCTATATCTTTGGTAATAATTCTAAAAGCAAGCATATCCATTATTTTTGAGAAATCGTTTGTGTTATATTTATTTTCACTTTTTTCTCGTGTTCTATATGGACTTTTAAGTCTTCACTTGATAGAAAAATCTTTGAGTCCTTCTTCCTTTAGTAATTTTGTTATTTTTTTGATTCATTTGTCTACGTAAGCATATTCAGAAGAGAAACTTTTTCTCATATATTTTACTATTTTTTGGAATTCTTCTGGATGGAGTATTTTAAAACATCCATTTTCTAGGTAGAGTTGGTAATGATATAATCATAATTTTTTTGCTATAGGAACATATATTTTCATTGTTTCTTGTGCTATTTTTATTTGTTTGTCTTTTTTTGGATGGAAATGAAGTGTTTGTATATTGTGAATGCGATCGGCAAGCTTTATGAAAATCACTCTGAGATCTTTTGCCATTGCGAGAAATGTTTTTTTGATGGTTTCTAATTGTCTATCTTCTCCTTTATATTTTATTTTAGATACCTTTACGAGTCATTCACAGATGTCAGCTACTTCCTTGCTAAAATGTTCTTGTATATCATCATAAGTCACCGGAGTATCTTCTATAACATCATGGAGGATACATCATTGTATGGATGCAATATCTGGTTTTATTTCCATAAGAAATAATGTTGCCTGTAGTGGATGTGCTATATATGGTTCTCATGATAACCTCATAATATCATCATGTGCTTCCTTTGCAAATATATATGCTTTATCTATTTCTTTTAGTAAGTTTTTATCCAGATATTCTGCGGCTATTTCTTTTATTTTTTTTACTAAAATACTTGGATCTTTATCAAAGAATGGTTCATAAGAAAAGAAATTATTTATTTCTTTAAGATTCATGCATAGATTATTTAGCTAAAGTATATTCTATTGTTCAGCATATGTATATGCTTTTTGTAATCAAGAAAAACTTACTTTTTGTCTGTTGTCTTTATGTTATTTGGCAAAATTTGTGATTGCACTACAGAGTGTTGTTTGTGTTATATCTTCTTTGATGTTATATGTATGTGCACAAAATACAAGTTCTTTGGGGTTTGGTCAGCCACACAATACATCTTCACCATTGTCACAATCAAGCAATTCTCCTCCTGCTATATTTGTATTTTTTTCGTATAGTCATTTGATTTGGATGATTCTGAGTGTTGTGTTGCTGTGATCTCTATCACAATTTGTTAGTAGTGCTCCTTGATTGCATATTTGTATATTTTCTGCTATAGTTACTATATCGTCTATATTTTTAATATCTACACCCGATAGTCTTTGTAACGCAAAATATTCTTGATTGTTGCTAGTTGTTTCTTGTATGATGGTATATCGTCAAGATTTCATCCAAGCATCGTTACTACATATTCCATCATCATCAGCTAATGGATCTATTTTTAGTCGACATTCTTCTTTTTGTGCTGATCGTCTCGTCCAATTCGTATCTCTAATGTTATGGATTATCTCTATTCCTTCTCTACTTATATTTATGTTTTGGGTTTTTATTTTACTTTGGGCTATGAGTCATGAACTATTTTCGAGTACAACAAAAATTCATGCAAATGCAATTGCTAATATGCTTATTGTTACTAATATTTCCATGATAGTAAATCATTTTGGGCTTGTAGTATTCATGCAGAAGGATATATAATAATTGTATCGTTGTATCTTATTTATAACGATAGTAAATATGGTAGAAAAAGCAAGTGATTGCTTGGTATTTAGGTTCTATTTATAGACTTATGGAAGATTCAACTCTCTTGTATGCTTTATGATCTATTTGTATAGCAGTATGTGTTTCTCTGTTTTTCCTTTGATTAGAAAATATTATTAAAATTATACTTGGTAATTATATACTATGATTTATGTGCTTTGCTGTTAGTGTCGGTATTAATAACCTGATATTATATTTGTCAAGTCTTGATGAACAGCTGTTTTTGTGATTTTCTGCTGTTTGATGGTCAAAATTTTTATCAAATGGACATGCGACTATTATATTGCTGATTTATATAGTATTATTGGTTTTTGTTTATAAAAAATCTACTTTTTCTATTCGTCTACCTTGAGAGTTGGCAATTCAAAGGACTCTGTATCTTGTCTTTGTTCCTTTAGCTCTTGTGAGTATTATACTTACTATATATGTTTTGGCTTGGGGGGTAGGCATATTGTCTCCTATCGTCCTACAAGAATGGGCAAATAGCGGTTGATCCATGGCTTTTGTTGCTCAAATATTTTCCTTTGCTCCAGTCTGGATATTTGTGCATGGATTGTTAGTATTGTTTTTGAGCGCATGATTACCAGTTCGTGTGCAAACTGATTTAAGTGATTTTGGTGATATATAACTTTTATTTTGTTATAATAGTATGATGGAATTGTTTATGTATGTTGTTGTTTTTTTGTTGCTATTTTTGATGGCAGGGATTAGAGTTGTAAAACAGTATGATAGGTTGGTTGTATTTACTTTGGGTAAATACACTGGTATATTACAACCATGATTAAAACTCATTATTCCTATTATTCAAACAACTACAAAGATTGATATTAGAGAGAAAGCAGTCGATGTGCCTAGTCAAGAAGCGATGACAAAGGACAATGTATCCTGTGGAATAAATGCAGTTATTTACTATAGAATAAAGGAAGAATACGTTGATAAGGCAGTTATTAATGTTCGTAATCTTGATTATGCTATGAGTCAGTTTGCACAAACTACTATGAGAAATATCGTTGGGCAGTTTGAACTTGATGAGTTGCTTGCAAACAGAGAAAAAGCAAGTCAAAAAATAAAAAAAATTGTTGATGAAAAATCTGATGCGTGGTGAGTAGATGTATTATCTGTTGAAATAAAAGATATTACGATTCCACAAGATCTTAAAAGAACTATTGGAAAACAGGCTGAAGCAGAGAGAGAAAAAAGAGCAAAAATTATTTCTTCTCAATGAGAATTAGAATCTGCTGAAAACTTACAGCAGGCTGCTACAATGCTTGCTAAGGCTCCATGAGCCTTGCACTTAAGAACCTTACAATCTATTAATGATATTAGCTCTGATCAATCTAATACAACTATATGGATGCTTCCAATAGAAATTATGGATGCAATCAAAGGACTATGAGACTTTGTTCAAAAAGATAAGAAATAGTATTGCTTATTCTGGTTGATCTATACGTATACGTATTCTTGACTTAAGTTTTGGAATAGTTGTGTATCGTGGTGGTCTAATAATGATACGTGCTGTTGATATTTCTGGATATGACAACAATATATCTCTTGCTTGTCTTTCATTTACTCATACGATACGATCTTTTATATTATCGATTATTTGATTGACGTCTCATTGGAAATCATACCCTTGAATGATGCTTATCTTGGTTGGTATCACATATAGATTTTCTAATATTCTTATATCAGAATAAAATATTAAACTATTTTTATCTATACCTATGATATTTATTTTTTCTGATGGCCTTTGATTGATGTATAGCATAATGGCATCATTAAAGTCCTCCCATAGCACATAGGGAAAATATATACGTGCATGTATTTCTCCTCTTAATATTGGTTGCTCTTGTTCACTGTAATCATCTATTTGAATATTTAAAATCTCATAGTTAACTAATTCCTCAAAATTGAGAAAAAAAGCATTGTTGTCATTGAAGTTTCTGGTTAGTATATTTGTGGTATTATTATTGATGTATTGTACCAATCTTTCTGATAGTATCTGTTCATCCTCTTCTGTCAAAAAACCTGTAGATACAGATGATCATCATTGAAAGTTTGTTGTAGTTACTGCTGATATTTCTTTGGTAAAGAAACTTCTTGTTAGATTTCTAATCCATAGCTCTGTACCTGATCAAATGTTTCCTCTTGTTCCCATGACAACTCATTCATTATCTATTTCCATGGCTTCAATATTGATAGTTACTTCACCAGGTTGATCTGCTGTTCCTGATGGTATGGTAAATGCTTGTGGTGCTCTAAAAAACAATCAATCTTCAGTTATAAATCTTGTATTTGGCACTAAGCTTAATTCATCTTCAGTTGTATTTGTTATAGTTATAGTCCCTTTTGATGGGTTCTGTATATGTCTTATGTTACTTGCACTCATTGTTAATTCATAGCGATGGTCAATATATCCTGAATAAAATGGTATATTTAGATATCTGGATATTATTGGGAATTCCTCATCATTTACAGGATAGTAACGAAAATTGTATGTTATATCTTCTATTTGGTATGTTGGTGTTATTTGTAATGTTGTACTTGGTACAATTAATGTATAAAGTGCAAAAAGTATGATACAAACAAATAAAAATTCTGCACCGAAGACAACAAAAAATATATAATTTTTTTTGTCTATAGCATGGAGATGAAATTTTTTTATATCAAAGAGGAATAGTTTTATCATGTGAAGTGTTTTTCGTATTGGATGTTTTTCTTTGAATATATATTGTAAATTATTGCGTTCAAAAAAAATCTTTGCTTTGTGTGTTTTTGCTATAAATAATCATACAATTTGCTTTTTTTCAAGTATTTCTTTTATCTGTTTTGCTCGCCAGTCATTTTGAAAAAATGCATGTTCTGGGTCTATATGAATATGTATGGTTTTTTTCTTGGGCACTTTTTCAAGTGTCTTAAATATCTTATATAGCCCGTGTTCTTTAAGAAAGAAAAATTTCATATATATGTTGTATTTATTATAGTAAACATTTTATCATTATTGTGATGTTTTTTTTCGTTTTCTGTATGTAATGATTATGAATAAACATAAGGCAATAGATACATATTGTTTGATATCAATAGTGTAATCTCCAAATGGTACGATACCATATCTTGGATATTGTTGATATAAAAATACAATATTTATGTATATAAGTAGATAGGCTAATCAGGCTAATCCAATCCCAGTCTGTTGTTGTATTTTTTTTCGTATTGCTGTTACAATAAGCAATAAAGTGGCTCCTATTGATAGCATTAAACCTATAGGATATACTCCTGTAAATTTGTTTATGCTACTTTCTGTATGCAGTGCTTTTACTCATCGGATACTACTTGTTGATCTACCTATAAAATCATCTCCTAGTAGTAAAAACAACCCTAAAGGAATCATTGCTCCAGTTATAGCAAAGAACAATACATCACTGTACATTTTTTTGTTTTCTATTCTTTTTATTTTTTTAAAGAACAACATTAACGCGATCATTAAACCGAACAATATTCCAATAAAATGGAAATTGTATCAATAAGGGCTAATGATGCTTATGAGTTCTGCTCGTGTAGTTGGGAATAATCATACTCTTAGAGCAAAATGTACATATGATCAGAAAAAATACATCAAAATAATCGCTCGTGGTAGTCGATAAAACAACCTCCAGAACTGGATGCTATACCTTTTACATAGATATCGACTGATAGCTATAAACGTGATCAATGCTATAACTATTCCCAAACCTGTCATATATATTTTTATTCATCGAAGGATGATGAAGGGGAACATAACAAATATTACGTAATAAAATCCAAGCTATTAACTATTAGCTTATTTTACATATTCGATGATTTTAGTTTCTCTGATTCCTGTTACTCTAATAATACCTGGATAGTCCAGTTGTTCTTCTATTTTGTTTGCTATTTCTTTTAGTAGTGTTTCAACTTCGACATCGGTAATCTTTTTGGGATCTACATATACCATAATTTCTCTTCATGCTTGCATGATGTGTACTTTGTCTACTCATTCTACCGTATATATAAGTTTTTCTAATTCAGACATTTTCTCGATAAAGAGTTCTTTAGTGTTGAATCTTGCTCCTGGCCTTGATGCTGAAATTGCATCAGCAGCTGTTACTATCCATGAAATAGTATGTGTCATAGGTACATCGTAGTGATGCGATGCTGCTGCATTTATCACTGCTTCATCCATTTTATATTTTTGGAGGATTTCTGCTCCAATAGCAGTATGTGACTGTCATCATGTTGCTTGTATTTTTCCTATATCATGGAGTAGTCATGCTTTCTTTGCTAATGCTGGATCTTCACCCATTTCAGAAGCTATTGCTTCAGATATTCTAGCTACTTCTATACTATGATTCCATAGGTTTTGTCCGTAGCTATAACGTAGATGAAACTGTCCAATATATTTTACTATTTCTGGTTTCATCATCGTCATATTTAGCATGGTCAACGCTTCTTTCCCTTTTTCCATCAATATATTGTCTAGATCTGCGGTTACTTCGTTAGTTACTTTTTCGATATAGAATGGGTTGATCCTTCCATCTTTGATCAGTCTTTTGAGTACGGTGACTGCGATAAATCTTTTTTCATGGTCATAACATGATACTCTTACTACTAGTGGTGTATCGTCCACAATCAGTTCTGCTCCAGTCATTTTTTCAAAGTAGCTGATATTTCTTCCCTCTCTTCCGATCAGTTTTCCTTTGAGGTCTTCAGTAGGTATATCAACAATGACTGTTGTAAATTCTCATACTGATTCACCTGCTATTCTTGGTAATGATCTTGCAATGATTTGACCAGCTTCAGTATCTGCTTCTTCTTTTTTGAGCATTTTGAGTTTTTCTATAAACTGTTTGAGCTCTTTATCATGTGTTTTTTCGAGATTTTCAAATAACTTTTCTTTTGCTTCTTCTTGGTTTAGTCATGAAATTTCTGATAATTTTTCATTTTGTTCGTCAATAATCTTTTGTATTTCTTTTTCTTTTTCTTTGAGTTTCTCTTTTTCTTCTTCGATCTTATTCAGTTTTTCTTCTAGTTTTTCTTCTCTCGTCAGGAGTCTGTTTTCTATGTTCTCCATCTTTTCTAGTCTTTTTTCTTCTGCTTCTTGTGCTTTTTCTTCTGCTTTTTCTTTAATGTTTTCTGCTTTTTCTTTTGCTTTTTCTATAATTTCTTCTTCTAGTTCTTTAGCCTTAGCCATCCTGGCTTTAAAGGCTTTTGCTCTTTCGGTAAGTGTTTTTCTGTATCAAATATATCCTACAGCTATACCAAAAATAGCTGCTGCGATATATCACAGTATAGTTATAAGTTCCATTGGAAATGATTATGTGAGGTAAAAATAGTTTGTACTAGTAGCGATATCTGTCTCGCTATCGATATATATACTATTTATTTCTTTGACTACAAGTGAAAGTGACACAATAAGGTATAGTCTCGTGTTATATGCTGTCTTGTTCTTGTTTTTTTCGATTGCAAGTTGTTGGAAAAACTGTATTATTGTTTCTGATATTGTTTTATGTAGTAACTTGGGTGTATGAAGCTTATTGTTGTCACTGGTGGTGTTCTTTCTGGTATTGGGAAAGGTATCAGTGGAGCTAGTATTGGCGCTATTTTGAAGGCAAGTGGCTACAAAGTATTTATGCAAAAATTTGATGGCTATCTGAATGTTGATGCAGGAACCATTAATCCCTATAAACATGGTGAAGTATTTGTGATGGATGATGGTGCAGAAACTGATTTGGATGTCTGACATTATGAGAGATTTATTGATGTGAGTTTGAATAAGAGTTCGTGTCATACTTCAGGAAAATTGTATGAAGAAATTTTGATGAAAGAACGTAAAGGAGATTATCTTGGTCAAGATGTACAAATCATCCCTCATTTTACTGATCTGATAAAAAGTAAAATACAAGAATGATATACTGACGCAGAAGCTGATATATCTATTGTCGAAGTAGGTGGTACTGTCTGAGATATGGAAAATGAATATATTGTCGAAGCGATGAGACAATTGAGACAGGAATTTGGTGAGAATAATGTTGTTTTTGTCCATTTGACATACCTTCCTTATCTTGCTGCTACCAAAGAACTAAAAACAAAGCCAACACAAAACTCTGTGAGAGCATTGAGAACAAGATGAATTACTCCAGATTTTCTTATCACGAGAGCTGATGCGGATATCTCTGAAGCTATCTTGGAAAAAGTGGCATTTTTTTGTGGTGTGCCAAAGAATCACGTGGTTCCAGCACCTACAGTAGAAAGTATCTATCAGATACCGTTGGATTTTGCGAAACGTGATGTTGGTAAACTTATATTAGATCAGTTACAACTTCCATCTGACAAGCTTGATATGAGTGCTTGGGAAGATTTGTATATCAATATCAAAGCAAGTATTGAAGAGTTGCATGTAGCTATGGTAGGAAAATATGTGTGATTGGAAGATGCATATTATTCGTTGAATGAATGACTCAAAGTTGCATGATTGCATCAGCAGCGTAAAGTTGTCCTACATTTTATCGAAGCAGAAGATATAGAAAAAAATGGTGTCGATGTATTGCAAGATATGGATGCTATCTGTGTTCCTGGTGGATTTGGTGAGCGTGGTATACAAGGGATGGTAATGGCGGCTCAGTATGCGAGAGAAAATAATGTGCCGTACTTGTGAGTATGTCTTGGGTCGCAGATCATGGCTATTGAATTTGCAAAAAATGTGTTGGGGCTGGATGATGCTAATAGTCAAGAATTTTTACCAGATGGGCAGCATAATGTAGTACATATTATGGAAACACAAAAATCTGTCACGACCAAAGGTGGGACTATGAGATTGGGTACATATCCGTGTACTATCAAGGCTGATACTTTGGCACGTGAGATTTTTTGAGTAGAACATATTGATGAAAGACATAGACATAGATATGAGTTTAATAATGCCTATAGGGAGCAGATGGAAGATGCATGATTTGTGGTGTCAGGGACAAGTCCTGATGGTGAGTTAGCTGAGATTGTCGAGGTAAAGAATCATCCGTATATGATAGGAGCGCAGTTTCATCCAGAGTTAATCTCTCGTCCGTTGAGACCACATCCTATGTTTGTTGGGTTGGTGAAGGCGGCGATGGAGAGGGAGGGGTAAAGTTTAAATATTACAATTTTTTGGTCATCCTGAGTGTTTAACGAAGGATCCAGGGAATAATAAACATCTCGAGGCTAGTGGAGACTTGCCTGCCTATGGCAGGGATCTAGAGGACAAAAACACAACCAAGGGTTTACAGTTTACTGTAAACTGTAAACCCTTGGATTTTTTTATTTGTAAAAAGGGGAGGGATGAGTATA
>SKIU01000025.1 GCA_007116275.1 candidate division SR1 bacterium
ACTATATATCGTTTTATTATGAGGATCGTCAGATGAAACAACATAGCCTACAGGCTTATGAAAAGCAAGCAATTGTTTGTCTGTAGACTCAATACCTACAGTATGCTCTACTCCATCAATAAGCAAAACATCACCATCAGTTATAGTGCAAGTAAAATCATCCACTTGTCCATCATTAAGTAATACCTTCCCTTCCTGCATCAAAGCAAAAATCTTTCTCCTAGAATATCACAATTTTTCCTGCACATAACGGCGCAATAACATAATAACAAAGCTACAATCTAAAGAACATGATAATCGAGTTTAAAATTTTCTTTCATCCTCTCTAACCAATGTTTTCTTGACAAAGGTAATCAATATTTCATCAAGAAATCATACTCCATCTTCATTATTTTATAATAATTCCCCTTCTCATCCACAATTATTTTTTTGAGGATATTGGGATCAATAGTTCGCTTCACCTCTTCATGTCATTTCGAGTGGAGCGTAGCGAAATCGAGAAATCTCATTTGCTGATGAGATCCCTCCACTTCGGTCGGGATGACAAACCCTTCATAATTACTTAACTCGTTGACTTTCACCACATCCACTCCCTCAGGAATGTCCACCTTTACTGGTTCATCACGTCGCAAATACGCTTTGGCTGTAACTTCTTCTTTGGTAAAGCTTGGATCAATCAAATACGCAGCAGTATCGTTAAAATAGAAAGGATTCATGCTTGCAGGAAAGAATTCTCCCAATACTCCGTCTTTATCCATCTGTCCAAATATTTCATCAACTTTACTATATCGTTCTTCCTTACTATATTGTTTATTAAAAATGCAGTATTGTTTATTTTTCAGTCATATACATCAGAGACAAAAAGAACAAGATTCCATATGGTATGAATAGTAGACATTATTGAGTTGCGCTCATCATATGACACAATACACATGAGAAGAATTTTCACCAACATAATTCGTCGCATACAGATGACTATCTTCTTGATTTCACACATCAAACGAATCATAAAAATTACTCCCTGAATACTGTCATCATCATAAAAATATATTTCTTCATCCTACTAGATTTTGGACAAAAAAACCATTTTCAATATCCTTGCTATGTACGATTCATTTACCATGCACATTAGTAGATATTTTATTATCTATATCCGATCTATATGCTATATAATGATAATCATCATAACGATTCTTTTCTTGCAAAAAACTATTTCTTAGCTTAGAGTATTCTTCTTTACTATAACTTTTATTCTCAATACAATAAGACATATTTTCTAAATTACTACACGCTATACAATCATTACATCCGAGCATATTACTACTAAACCAAACATTGTTAGAGTTATGCACATTAGATGAAAAAAAAACATTATAACTATTGGTAATACACCTTGAACTATAAATATTGTCACAGCCTCAGACAATTGAGAAAGAATTTATAATATTAGTTATAGTGCTATGAGACATCATAGTATACAAAACATTTTCTGCGTTTTGTCATACTCCAAAACTTAAATAACAGTCTTTAGCTCCATAACACTCTGCATAGATACTATTCTCATTTTCAAACCATTGTTGGATAATCATTTTGGGGCTTTTGCGAAAAAGCCTCGTATATGAATCAAAGAAAGATCAGACCATACCTCATTCAACAACATCTTGTTGAGGATGTTCTTGTACCGAAACTAACTGACCTGCTCTAGATGTATCAGGAAATCTTGATACATTATGACCAATCTTATAAAAATTTACCGGCATCCAGCTAGCAATTTCCATAACAAAATCCCTCCATGAAGTTTGCTTCCTCTTCTTCTGTATCTTCTTTTGCCACTGATCCAAACCCATAGAGAGAAAGAATAAGATAAAAACAAATAAACAATACTCTTTCAATATTTTTTTACAACAAAAAACTCTCCCAAAGGAGAGTTTTTGTTAAGAAAAATGTATGAAGAAATTTAGTAAACTTCTACTTCAATAGCAGCTTCACCTTCAACTACTTCCTCTTCGTCAGCAGCTTCTTCTTCCATTTCTTCTTCAGTTGCATCAGCAGCAGCTTCTTCAGCTGGAGCTTCTTCAACAACTACTTCTTCAGCAGTAGGCATAACTACTTCTTCGTTCATTTCTTCTACTACTACTTCTTCAGCTGGAGTTTGTGCACAACCAGCAACTACTGCAAATGCAGCAACGAGCATAAGAGCTACGATCTTGTTCATCTTTCGATTGCATTACATAATAAATGTTAACAATACTGAGTATTGCTTACTAGTGAGGATAGATAAAAAAACAACTTTTTCAAGACTTTTATCCGATTTTCTCAAAAAGACAACCAAAAGCGCAAGATATAAAGAGATTTACAGCAACAATGATAGGGAAAATAAGATATTCACTTTGCAAAATACATACAAAACAATATAGCTTAAGTGTTTACTGTATACGCACAACACATGCTCTCTGAGAGACAAAAAAAATATATCCAAAACTACATCCAAACACGACACAGTATAAAAAAAATTGTACCAGTACTAATTGGATTAGTTATTATTATACTATTGAGTATATATCTTTTTCAGTGATCACACAACAAAACCAACACACACAACACTATCCAAATTCGTATTATTCAAAACGCTATAGAAGAGTTTATCAATACTACCTCTCATAGCCAGCAGAAAAACATACTTATTCAATGACCTATATATCAATCTTGAAATAATTTACAAAGCACCAACAATCTCATTACATTACATTGATTTATATTACCTAAGAACACTACAATATTTGACACAACATTAATCAAACCTCTAACACACTTTAATACAACATGATACAACCAAGATGAATTTAGATTACAAATAAATGCGCTACTCAACAATGGAAGAGGAAGCAATACAATGATGAGAAAACACAACAATATAGATATCAATAACGCTTCACGATATGATTATTTCAATCTTCATTGTATTACACAAAGAGTACATTCTCCATTGTGTAAAGAAAATATAGACAATTTTTTGGATGTATTTTATACCTTCAATCGAAATAACGTAGGGGAAGAATTGACGGATATAGCCACCAATATCAAAACACAAAAACACAAAAAAACATTTTGTCAAAACACATTGAAACACGTACAGTACAATCAAATATTCAACCAGAGCATTAAAGAAGCTTTAACTATATGTGATGATGACATACGCTATTTGTATGAACAACACGAAATACTCTATACTATCAACACCGAAATAACCAACAACAGTTACAGTACAAGCGTATATGACAACCCAGATATCAATGCATATAAAAGCATCTCACTTGCTCAAGCGATACTCCAAGACATACAAAACAACAATATAAATAGTAGGCGTATGCAAGCATATATAAATCAAATACAAGCCTTACTAAGAAAACCAATAATCGAACCTATATATCGAGATATACATTATTTTATTATAAACAACCAAATACTCCCCCATATACAACAAGAAAGTAGTAATAATAGAAACTATAGCCAAATCCGCAATCAACTCCTAACACTAAACAGAAACAATACATTGTTACAATATAGCTGATTACAAAACATGTTGGTAAATACTGATCTTATACAGTTAGCAGAAGAAAATAGCATCCAAAATACTATCAACAGTACCGACAGCATTATACAATGATTACAATCACTTCCATATATTAATATAGAAAGAATACAAACAACTGGTCAGCAAATTGTTATTATTGGAGATTTAAACATTATTGATCCTATTGCAGGAAATACACGTACATCGTTTACCACAACAGGAACTATAGATCTTAATCGTATGATTATACAAGAGATTATACTTGATGAATATCCTCTCTTTACCAGTATACTCAATAGTTTTATCCAATCTCGTAATACAACACTACCATTATTATATAGTTATATCAATGAAAATATAGCATTATATAGAAATCAACAGACACACCAAGAAGTATGCAGCGAAATAAAAAATCTAGCAACATTTACCATCAACATATGTAACAACAATCTGGTTCAATGAACACAAGAAATAAATAATCAGATAGTTAGCTATAAAATAAATCGAGAAAATAACACAATACAATTTATTGAAACATCAGATCCATCATTAACACAATACCTTCAAGACAAATATAACAATACTATAACAGATGCTATTAGGATGCCATCACTCATTAGGGAAATATTACTAGCTGAAATCAATGAGGATCCAGCGCAACAAAAACGTTTAGAGGACAACAATATCGTACAAATAGCAAACAGTTTTGAATCATTCTTCAAAACAAAACCCAATGACATAGTAGTATTTGAAAATATATATTATATTGAATTTACAATACAATCTATTACATTTGTACTTGCTTATGATATTCAAAACAACATATCATGACCATTATTCTTCAAAAATATTATGGTAAACAATAGACCCCTACGCACACAAAAACGATCTATACAATTTTCCAATAAAAACACACAAGACATAAATACATTTATAAATAGTCCACTAGATTATATACAAGAAATAGATCCATTTACTTATGAAATATATATCCAATCCAAATAAACAAAACAACTCAAAGAACTATACACAAAAAGCTAGTAGCTAATAGCTAACAGCTAAAAGCTTTATAATCTAATACTAAAAACATATGTACAAAAGATTCTCTCTTAACGATCTACAAAATATCAAGAATAATTTCTTTATTCATTTCGAAAGAATTGCTAAAAAAGAAAAGTGCCTCCATATCAAAGATTTTTGTAAAACAGTTTTTAAACAATGACCAAGTGTCTACTATTATTTCAGATGACAACCACAATTTATATGTCATAAAGAAGAAAATAATTACAATTTCATCGACCCACAGGATAGTATAGAGGTTATTGTAAACCAAGAAAATATGTCCCAATTTTCACAGTTATTTAAAAGACATCTCACCAAGAAAAGTAAAAAACAAGACACACAAACTATTGAACAAATACTCATGGAAGAGTTTAGTAATGGGACATTTAATACAATCAATGACAAACCATATATTGTATACGATATAGAAACAGACGGTGAAGTCTTTGATGTTACACAACAAAAGTTTATTATGGCCTACGCAGCACAACCCTGAGAAGATAATAAAATGAAATATGAATACGTCGACCAAAACAACCTAAAAGAATTTGTACAAAAATTACTAGAATTTGATGGCTATATTGTTTGATACAATAACATATCATTTGACAACCCTGTCATCATACACAACATTGATGGGAACCAGGAGATGATAGACAAATTAAACGAAAAAAGTTTAGATTTATTTACCTTCCTATATCATAGCATAAAGAAAAAGATAGGACTTAACAAAGTCGCTTCATCATTAGTTTGAATAAGTAAAACACTCGAATCATGACTAGAATGATCCAATCTATACAAAGATTATCTCAAGAATGGTGATGTTGCGTTATTAAATAAATTTAAAAAATACTGTAAAAACGACGTAAAAATGACCATTCTAGTATTATTATACTTCATTCATTACAAAAAATTACATATAGAGTGAGAAGAAGTAAGTTTTACACTAGATGATCTCATTCAAAAATGAGTAACACCACTAGGAAAAGATATAAAACAGTCAAATGATGAAAATGAAAAACCACAAAATCAATCTATATTTTGATAAATATCAATTTACAATATGTAATATTATGCATTCTATAACCAAATCACTACAATTCATATATAACAAACATGCTAAACATTTTTCACAAACAAGAAAAAAACGCCGACCAGAAATTGATCACATTATAGATTACATAAACACCATCCAGAAAAAAACAATAAATATCCTAGAATTAGGATGTTGAGATGGAAGACTATACAAATTTTTACAAACAAGAACAAAAAAAAACATACATTACACTGGTATAGATATTGCAGATAAATTGTTAGAGATTGCTAAAAAAAATAATCCAGAATGAAGATTTATTCATGCAGATATGATCGATGAAATAACAAAAAACAAACAAGAATCTGTCGATATAATAATAAGCATTGCATCTTTCCATCATATTCCCACCCACAAAGATAGATTATTTATACTCAAAAATGCATACAGAATATTACAATATGAATGAACAATAATTATGACCAATCGAGCATTATCTCATCGATTTATAAAAAAATATCGAAAATCATTAGGACATGCAATATTACAAAACTTACTATCTTTAGGACAAAGAAGTTGGAGAGATGTATATATTACACGGAACAAACAGTGAAAAAGATACTACCATATATTTAATAAAAACTACTTAGAAAGCCTAGTAAAGCAATCATGATTTACGATAAGAGCACATCATTACATAACAGCAAAATGATGAGAATCTAACACAAATAAAAACGCAAGAAATATTTTTACTATAGGAAAAAAAACCATAAAAACATAAAATATAAGTTATAAATCATGTCATTCAGATAGTTTTTGATACTCATTATCCAAAAGCTTGGACAACTCCATATCCTTTTCCGTTATAGTATTTCATTCATCATGTGTCGTCAATTTCACATGCACTTTATTGTACACATTTGTCCACTCAGGATGATGACTAATTTGCTCGATAACAAAACTACACTGAACCATCCACGACAGTGCCGTAGGAAAATCTTCAAAGACAAATGTTTTTACAAGAGCATTATCCTTTTCTTCTCGTGCCATAGTCAGTTGTTACGAGATAAACATACCCTGTCTATAGCTATATAGACAACAAATACAACTATTTTTGTAAAGCAAAAAAATTATCCTTTTACTTTTCATAGCTCCCACATAAAAATAGCTGAAGTCTGGCCAACATTCAATGACTCCTTATGTCCCTGCATTGGAATATACACAACATCATCAACACTATCCAAGGTAGATTGATTAACTCCCACAACTTCATTTCAGAAAATTACTGCAATATTGTCACCATCAGATCTGTATGTATCCAAAGACAATGCATTATCAGTTATTTCAGCAGCAACCACAACACATCACAAATCTTTTGCTACAGACACAGCCTGATCTGTCGTCACAAAAGATTGTAATGATACATGAAGCTCAGCACCAAG
>SKIU01000049.1 GCA_007116275.1 candidate division SR1 bacterium
CTTATTATGGGAGAAGTTATGTTACATATACGAGACAATCAGATTTGAGGATGTTTGAACTTAATCCTCAACGAGATGGTTTACCAGTTAGAGATGATCAATATGGTGGTTTAGCGACGATTTGGGATTTGACGCATTATGTAGAGACGTTTGTGATAGAAAGAGGGAAAAAAGTTGCAGATTCGAAAAGATTCAAGGTTTCTCATGTATAATTTTATGTGATTTTTTTTGTGATGGTATTGTGTTTTGTAACAGGGAATGTGAAGAAGTTTACTGAGGCGAAGATGGTTTTTCCAGAGCTAAAACAGCTGGATATAGATTTGCCAGAGATACAGAGTCTAGATCCACAAGAGATTGTTAGTTGTAAGTTGCAAGCTGCAAGTAAAAAATTTCCTCATAAAAAGATTATCGTAGAAGATACATCGCTTGTTTTTCATGCCTGGAATGGTTTACCTGGACCATTAATCAAATGGTATTTGCAAACTGTGGGTGGTATAGGTATATGTAAGATGTTGGAGTGATTTGCTAATAAAAAAGCATCTGCAATATGCACAATCGGCTATGCGTACGGTGATATTATAGAGTTTTTTCAGGGAGTGACGACAGGGAATGTTGTAGAGCCGAGCACCGAGTCAGATTTTGGTCGAGATGCGCTTTTTCAGCCTGATGGGTATGAGAAAACCTATGCTCATATGAGTAAAGAGGAGAAAAATACAGTGAGTCATAGAGGCAAGGCCTTGCAGTTGTTACAGGATTATATACAGTCTATGTAATTTATATTGTGTTATCTATCTATGCTTTCGTCATTAAAAAAATTGTTCTGTGATGATACTCATACGTATCCAAGAGTATTTAGAGGTATGTCAACTGAACCTATGTGAGATTCTGATCGTCTTGTTTTGGAAAAATATGTAGACATCTTGAGTCAATCTACAGATCTTACCAAAGAAGAGTTGATAAAATTGTTGGATGAGTACAATGATTCTTTGGATGATATTGTATTTCAAGTAAAGAAGCGTCCTATTGTTGATTTACTGATGACTCTGAGATGATATTCAATGATAGATTGAGTTCAAACACCCAATCAATTACTGTTTTTTTCTCTACCAAAAAAGAAGAGAAGGGAGATATTTGATTTGTGTGATAATGACTTCTCGCCATTGTCCTAGATATGTTTAATCATCCACTTTATGACATCACTAAGTGTATCTTCAGTGATAGGTTTGTTGTATTTATGCAAAGTTGTGTTTACTTTCTTAGCTTCATAACCGAGTGATTTGAGTGTTGTGGTTATTTTTTTCAGTAGTTTTTCGTCAATAGCGAGTCTTTGGAGGTCGTCGTGCTTGATCGTGTCTTTGAGTTCAAAGAGTATCTTCTTCGCTGATTTGGGACCAATTCATGGGATGTTTTGGAAAAATTTTACATTGAGGTCTTTTATGGCTTGTTGGATATCTTTTTGTGGTATTTGAGCTATATGGAAGGCTGTTTTGGGGCCAATTCCTGTTATTTTTGTTAGATTGGTGAATACTTGTTTTTGTGTGTGTTTATCAAATGCGTAATAACGGATGGTTTTATTGTTGTCATCGATGTATGGATGGAGAAATAAGCTTCTAGCTCTTAGCTCCTGGCCGCTGGCTTTTTGATTCTTTTGGGCTGCTGAATCTTTCGCATTCGCTCAGGATGACGGCGTAGTGGGTTGATAGTAGATTTGGATTCCAGCTTGTTCATTGATAATATATGTTTCATCACCAAATGTTTTTATAGTGCCTTGGAAGTAGTGGAACATAAGATGAAATTATCTAATAAAATATAAGATTCTTCGCCTCAGCTCAGAATGACAAGCTATTAGCTACTAGCTTGCTTGTAGTTATTTGTCTTGGATTTGCAAAAGAAAGCTTGTTTTTTGGATTTACTGTTGTTATATTCATACAAATTATTATAGAATAGATGTATTTTATCTGTTTACAATTATAGTTTATGTTAGGAGATCGAGGAACGATTGTTTTTTGGAGCAACCCTCTACAATCTTATGTTGTTGCTGGATGATTGTTTGTTTTGTTGTTGTTTATCTCATGGTGAGTGCGTCATTACCTTTTTGCTTGGGGTAGTCGTATAATCAAGAACTATAAGAATAAAAAGGGTTTGTATGCTGTTGCCCGTACTTTGTTGGATATACCTTACTATATATTTGTTGTTGTTAGTGTATATATAGCATTACGCTACTTGGTATTGCCTGATCAGTTGGATATTGTTATCCGTGCTATATTTCTTGTGTTGCTTGTGTTTTGGTTAAGTAGGACACTTATTACTTTTCTCAGTGTTCTCATTACTAGGCTTATCGACAGTGAAGATGAAAAATCTGCTGATATGACTAGCAATATTGTGAAACTGATTGTGAAGATAGTCGTTTGGATTACGGCTATATTATTGGTTTTAATTAATTTGTGAGTTGAGATTACTCCTCTACTTGCTAGTTTATGAGTGTGATGAATAGCTATTGCTTTTGCTTTACAAAATGTACTGCAAGATATATTTGCCTCTATTTCTCTTTTTATAGAAAGACCTTTTTCGATCGGTGATTTTGTTATTATTGGAGATACTATGGGGGTTGTAAAACATATAGGATTTAAATCAACACGTATACAGGCTTTGGAATGACAACTGATCATATCTCCAAATAAAGACATAATGAACTCAAATATACAAAATTATGGTGCTATGGAGAAAAGGTGGAAAAAACAAACTATAGGCGTTTTATATGAAACTCCGCTAGATAAATTGCAAAAAATACCTGCTATTATTGAAAAAGAAGTTGATCGTATTGATGGTATTGCTTTTAGTAGAGCGCACTTAAAAGAACTGAATGCCTATAGTATAGATATAGAATTTGCTTATTTTATAGAGTCAAAAGAACTTATATTTTTCCTTGATAAAAACCAGGAACTCCTTATATCTATCATGAAGAGGTTTGCTGATGAATGAATCGGTATAGCTTATCCAACACAATTAGTCTATACAAAATCTGAATCAAAAGTATAAAAAAACGAAGTCCATAGTCTTAGACTTCGTTTATCGATGGCTCTTTGGTTGTTTGCTCTACTACACGAATATATTATATAGTTTTTTTATAATTTGTCAAGTTTTGGTGGTAGAAGATGCTTTATTGTTGGTTTTGTCTGTTTGTTACTGGTTTTTTATTGTTTATATAATTATTTTCTATGGATCCTATTCAAAAACAATTATGGGAAAAGTTGCAAGAAGATATTAAAGAACTCAGTCCTGGTTTACAGCAGTTATTGGAGAAATCGCTAGTTAAAAGCACGATGACTGAAGAAGATATACTTGCCGAAGTTGATGACCTTGAAGCAAAAATCAAGATGCTTGAGAAATTTTATGATCTTGCTGATAAGCTTAGTATAAAAGTTGTTACTATTGAGGAAAATCTCGAAAAAGAGGCCAAAGAAGCACAGAAAGAGAAAAAATTAGGGAAAATACAATTGTATGATACTAAACATCGTGTTAATGATAAACAGTTTAAAGATTTTATTAAGCTGTATTTTAATGATATTTCTCAAATCCCTCTTCTGACCTGAGAAGAAGAGAGAGATCTTTCTAGACGTATCAAAAAAGGTGATGATGAAGCTAAAAAGAAGCTTATTGAGTCTAACTTAAGACTAGTTATTAGTATTGCTAAGAGGTTTTTTGGTTCTAGATTGAGTTTTTCTGATCTTATTCAAGAATGAAATGTGTGACTTATTAAAGCCATTGAGAAGTTTGATCCAGATAAAGAATTTAAGTTTTCTACCTATGCTACTTGGTGGATTAAACAGTCTATCACCAAGTCTATAGCCGATATGGGTAAACATGTGAGAATACCAGTCCATCTTATCGATGAGATAAATTCTTATAATAAGTCATATCAAGAGTTATTTCAAAAATTTGGAAGAGAACCTACTTCTAAAGAAATCGCAACTAAACTTAATTTTCCTATCAAGAAAGTTAAAAAACTTGAAGAAGTTATCTTTGGTAATGTTTCTCTGGATAGTGAAGTGTGAGATGAATGAAGAGATACACTTGCTGACTTGCTGGAAGACGGAAGTACTTTGAGACCTGATCAATTTGCAGAAAAGAATGCTTTAACAACCAATCTTGATGCAATTTTGGCAATGTTGGATGATAGAGAGGCAAAGATCATTAAGATGAGGTATGGTATTGATGGACCAAAATATACTCTAGAGCAAGTAGGAGAAGAGTTTGATGTAACGAGGGAAAGAGTGAGGCAAATAGAACAAAAAGTAGTCCAAAAACTCAAAGAACACCAATGATTGCAAAAAATGCTTGGTATCGAAGATGATATAGAAAAATTGTTGTTTAGAAAGGATGAAAAAAAGAAAAAAGGTAGGAAGAAGTCGGTTAAAAGCGATATAGATACTGATTTATATGTAGATGATATTCTCTTAGATGATGATGAATTTGATCCATTTGTTTTTAAAGAGGATGAAGAGGAATAATAACAGTTGCAACTGGTACGTTAAAAGTTAGAAGTAATAATATATTTATTCTTGTTTTGTATGTTATGAGTACAACAAAAAATGAATTAAATCAACAACAATATGATGCTTCACATATTACTATTTTAGAATGATTGGAGCCAGTAAGAAAGAGACCATGAATGTATATTGGGTCTACAGATATTAAATGACTGCATCATACTATTCAAGAAGTCGTTGATAATGCAGTCGATGAGTGACTTGCCGGTCATTGTAGTGCTATCACTACTATACTCCATGAAGATGGAACCGTTACTGTTCATGATAATGGAAGATGAATACCAGTAGATATTCACCCTAAAACTGGAAAATCTGCATTGGAAATGGTATTTACTGTCTTGCATGCAGGAGGTAAATTTGAAAAGTCTGCTTATAAAATATCTTGATGATTACATGGAGTGGGAGCTTCTGTTGTGAATGCATTGGCTGAACGACTTGAAGTAACTGTTCATAAGAACGGGAAAAAATATTTTCAGAGATATGAAAGAGGTATTCCTCAATGACAGGTAGAAGAGATAGGAGAAACTTCGATTAATGGTACATCTGTTACTTGGAAACCTGATGATACTATCTTTGAAACAACGGAGTTTGTTGAAGCAACAGAAATAGCAAGGATGAAACATGGTGCGTATTTGACACCAGGAGTTGCTTTTACGCTTATCAATGAAAGAACATGATATCATCAAAGGTTCTGTTATAATGGTGGTATTAAGACTTGGTTGAAAAGGTTGGTTGGTGAACAACAACGTATAGGTTCACAACATTATGTCAATGCTGAGGGGAAAGATTGTCTTTTGGAAGTTGCTTTCCAGTTTGTGAATACATCAAATGATAACTCGTTGTCTTTTGTAAACAATATTCCTACGCCTGATGATGGAACGCATGTTTTGTGATTTAAATCTGCTCTTTTGACAGTAATAAACGAATTTGCTAAAGAAAAATGACTTGTTCATAAAAAAATAGGAGAGTTTCAATATAGTGATGTGACTGATGGTTTATATGCTATCGTTACTGTTAAAATTCCTGAACCACAATTTCAATGACAGACTAAATGAAGACTAGGAAATAGTTATGTAAGAAGAGTTGTTGAAAAAATTATGTATGATTATCTCAAAAATTATTTTACTGAAAATGAAGAAGAATTTGATAATATATTTGAAAAGATTGATTTGGCAGCAAGAGCGAGATTGGCTGCAAAACTAGCGAAAGAGACTGTTTTGAGAAAAAATGTTCTTGCTGGATGAGTATTGCCTGGTAAATTGGCTGATTGTTCTCAAAAGAAAGCTGCTGGAACTGAGATGTATATTGTAGAGGGAGATAGTGCGTGATGATCAGCAAAACAAGGTCGTAATAGTGATTTTCAAGCTATATTACCTTTGAGAGGTAAAATCCTTAATACTGAGCAGGCTCATATCCAAAAAATATTGGCAAATAATGAAGTAAAATCACTGATTACTGCTATTGGTACTGGAATAAAAGATGCTTATGATCATGAGACACTAAGATATGAAAGAATTATTATCATGACAGATGCCGATGTCGATGGAGCCCATATTAGGACATTGTTATTGACCTTCTTTTTTCGTTATATGAGATCATTGATCAATAATGGAAATCTATATGTAGCATGTCCGCCGATATATAAACTGGTACAAGGAAAGAAAGAATTGTATGTCTATCCTCCTATCCATGATTTGAATAAAACCATGATAGACAATGGTTTTGATCCAAAAAAGACTGATGTACAAAGATATAAAGGACTTGGAGAGATGAATCCACAACAATTATGGGAGACGACTATGGATCCTACGAGAAGAAAATTGTATCAAGTGACGATATCAGATGCAGAAGAAACTGATAGACTCTTTAGAGTGTTGATGGGTGAAGACGTGCCTAGTAGGAAGCACTTTATTATGACGCATGCGAAGAAAGTCAGGGATTTGGATGTGTAGTGAATTGTGAATGGTAAATGGTGAATTTTCGTCATCCTAGCGGGAAGCGAAGCCTGCCTGCTGCGGGGTGTTGTGTTGGAGCCAGAATCCAAGAAATTTGTGCTATAGCATAATACCACCCGGGCTCTAATAGACCAAAACGCAAGACCCCGGGTGGAGAGGTGATATGAAACTACCAAAAAAGACGCCTAGGCGTCTTTTTTGCTTGTATCATTTTTGATAACAAATTTTATTGTAGATCAATCTGTAGCCTTTCTTTCTATAGTATCTCATACTTTTCACAGTTGTATTGTGGCTCAATGCAATCAAAGATGATACTCGTTATCTGATATCTTTTTGTA